>NZ_BLVP01000034.1 GCF_013340305.1 Desulfovibrio psychrotolerans | reverse complement strand
CGGAATACGTTTCAAAGCTGAACTAATCTGACAATTCTGGCCCGTCAAAAGGGACGACTGTCAGATCAAGTATGAACCACTACAACTTATTGAATATGAGCACCCGAAAAGCGGTGTCTGATCCTGCTACATATTTGTGGAGAGCAGGTTAAGCCACTTTTTGATATGCCTGACTGTTTTCGTATTCTGCCGGAGACATCC
>NZ_BLVP01000033.1 GCF_013340305.1 Desulfovibrio psychrotolerans | reverse complement strand
CACCACAGCGGCATTGCGATGATAGGTAGATTCATAGTCACTGCCCGAGCCGCTGAGCGAGGCATAGGCATTTGCCCCCGCGCCTACACCGTTTGCTCCCACATTGGCCTTTATGCCCCCACCCGCAGATGCGGACACGCTGTCTGTGCTGTAGCGCATGCCCCCGGTGGCAGATTCTATGGTCAAGTCACGCCCGGCTTCCAGTGCTACGTCATTGCCCGCATACACCTGCGCACCCTGAATGGTGATATCCTCATCCGCCTTCAGGGCTACATTGTTACCGGCATATACGGTCGAGGTGACAGGCGTTTCTGTCTCCGTATGCTCCTTTGTCTGGGTAACGGAGAGACCGCCGGTAAGAGAGGCGCTGGCAGAGGTGCTCAAGGCTCCCTGCACGGCGGATACAGCACGTATGGCAGAACTGACCGCCGTAATTCCTTTTGCCGCCGCGCTCCCCTTACCCGCCTGCATGGAAGAAGGCAGATCTGCCAGCTGGCGCACGGTGGAGGTCACATTCTGCTTGGCGGCAAGCTTGACTCCGACCTCAGCCTCCCGGATGAATCGGTCAAGCTCCTCCACATCCTGCGCAGCGGCGATATGAATGTTCTCACCGGCCACCATGGTTACATCATTTCCGGCTTCAACATGCGAAGAAACCTGATTGATATTACGGTTTGCCGTTATGGCAACATCATTCCCCGCGCTTACTACCGACCCCTGATTATACGTTCCTTCCAGACTCTCGCCCTTTTCCACAGACCGGACGCCCCCGCCAACGCTTACCTCATCCTCGCTGAACTTCCAGCTCAGGCCGCTTGTAGTGGTTTTGCTGCGTGTTTCCGATTTGGTAGATTCACGACCGGGAACAAGATTCACATCCCTTCCGGCGGTTATGGCAATATCGTTGCCGGCAGAAAGCTGCGAGCCCACCACTGTGGCATCATTCGCAGCCTGCACGGTGATATCGTTCCCCGCAGAAAGCATGGAACCCACACTGGACTCCGATGCAGACCGGCTCATGGCTTCGGTCGCCCGCGCAACATCAATGCCGCCGCCATGCACCCACAGCCCGCCGGAAGACTTGCTCGTTTCCGTATAGGTATACTGTCTGTCCTGCGCTGCCAGCACGCGCACGTCACCCTCTTGGCTTTGTACGGTGATATCCCTGTCTGCGATCACAGCACTGGCGGAAATGGTCACATCCTTCCTTGCGGTAAGCGAAACGTTCTCGCCCGCAACAGCACTACCCACCTGCGAGACAGTCAGGCTGTCGCTTTTGCTGGAGGACGAAGAAAGAAATCCCTTGCTGGAAGATGTTTTGTGCTGCTCACGTATGTCTTCCACCGACGCAATGAGAATACCGCCCGTTGCGGAAATATAGGTATTGCCATTGGCGGCCACAACGCTGCCCAGTATGGCCACGTCCTGCTCTGTGGCTCCGCTGCCTGCCTTGATGGAAACATTGCCGCCTGCGGTCACTTCTGCGGCGTTGTTGGTCACATAGAATTCACTTTTCTGCGTGGAGCCGCCACCGCCGAAGAAGGTTTTCTTGCTCGAATATTCGGTTTGTGAAGAATACACATCTTGCGTGGCGACTATGGCTATGTTTCCCTCTGCCTCCAGAGCCATGTCATTGCCGGCATGAATACTGCTGCCCGCAACGGTAATTTCTCCCCCCGCCGCAACTGTCAAATCACCCCCCACGGCCACGTTGCTGCCCTTCTGGCGCACGCGCTGCATCTGCCATTCTTCCGTGTGCAGGGTTTCGCCCAGCCCCACGGCACCTATCTCCACATCCTTCCCGGCGGTAAGGGTTGCATCGCCGCCCGCAGCAAGCTGCCCGGCATGTATGCGTATATTGTTCCCGGCCTGAATGGACAAAGAATCCGATGCGGCAATGGTGGCCGCCTGATTAAGCTGTTCTGCAGAACCGGCCCTGAAGGTCTCTGTACGCTTGGACGTTTCGCTAATGACATCCGCCCCGGCCTTCAGGGTCACATCGGTGCCGAGAATTGCCCCGCTCCGGTTAAGAATGGTGCCGGAAGCATCCACCAGCAGGGCCGCGCCCTCCAGCCTGCCGCCCAGATTCTGCACCTCGTCTGCCGTTATCCGCACATCCGTGCCGGTTATGTCCCCGCTGCTGGAAAGATTGGCCGTTTGCAGGCGCACGTCCTTGGCGGCTATTCTGGCCCCGTTGCCCACCACCGTGGCGCGGGAGGCATCGGCAAGATATACCTTGGGCACAAGCACGGTCTGCCCCTCGTATTCCTGCTCCACCAGCCAGACAATATCCTTATCCAGCGCGGCAAGCTGCTCATGCGTAAGCTCAATGCCCACCGTAAGATTAAGCGAAGTGCCAGCGGCAAGGGCGTTTTCCATAAGGGCAATCATCATGTCCGCGTCCGGCTGATCGAAGGAAGCCGTAAGACTGCGGGCGTTCAGTTCAGCAAGCTGCTGCCGCACCATCTGGGTTTCAAAAAAGGCATCGCCGAGCAGCTCTTGATGGTGAGCATCCAAATCCCAGCCCATGCGGCTGAGAAAATACTCTGAGCCGAAAAAGGTACCCATGCTGGAAATGAGGGGGTTGGTCTCCAGCACATACTGCCTGCCCGGAGCAGTAGCCTTTGTAAACAACGACCCCACCCCCGCAACGGCGGTATCCACACGTCCTCCTGCTTCACCGGGGGGCAATCCCGGCCCGTCGGAAGACGAGACAACGCCTTCGTAGTCCGCATTATGCTTTATAGTGTCGTTATCGATTCTGGCAGTGAAGTCGCCGGTAAGCGTACCGCCTGCGGCAATAACCGCCGGAACGGACGATATGGTTTCATACTCGTCATGCGTGGCATAGGAGGGGCTGCCGCCGCTGCTTCCCGCTTTGTAAATGTAGTACGTGCGGTCCGTGTGCTCGATGAAGGAGACAGAAGACCCCTTGTTCTGCAACGTGCCCCCACGCAGTTCCATGTCTTTCTTGGCGGCGATAAGGCCATGATCATTGGTGATCACGGCGGCATCCACAACCATGTTGCCGCCTGCAAGAACCTGCGGGGTGGGCGACTTATCCGCCACAAATTCTTCATATTTGTATGTGGTCTCGGTAAGCCCACGGGCATTGCCGGGGCGCGACCCCCATGTCTTTCCTATATAACTGATAACAGCATCCTTGCCATCAAAACGCGGCACACGGTGTGTGCTCAGCAGCTTCTTTTGAATGTCGATCAGTTCAATCTTGTTCAGAAACGTGCCCGCAGAGATGGAAACATCGCCCTCCAGCGACTGAACAAGCCCCCCCTCGTTAGTAATGGCCACGTTCACGGTGCCGGGCGCGGTGGTCTGGGCATCGCCAAGGGTAAGGTCGCCCTTGGCTACAATGCTGCCTGCCCTGTTGATGAGCGAGGAATCCGCCAGCAGGGTGGTGCTGCCGCCGCTGTAGGTCAGTCCGGCGTTTTCTATGGTGTCTGCCCGAACTGTTATATCCTTCCGGGATACCAGCGTGCTTCCCGCGGCTATGTCCACACTGCCCGCGGTTATGTCCGCCGCCGTGTCTGCCTGAACCTGCCTGAAGGTCAGCCTGCCGTCGGCATGCAGGGTCATATGGTCCGCATTAACCGCGCCCTGCAGGTTAACCCCCACGCCCTTTTCGTTGGCCACAAGCACTATCCTGTCGGCGTACATGCCGCCGAGAACGGAAGAATCAACCGCAATGACGGGGGCGGGGCCGTCTGCCGGGTCTTCGGCAAGCGGCGTGGCTGTCTTCGTGGCGGGAGCATAGCTGTTCCGGCCCGCGATTATGTTCAACTGCTTGGCATGCAGGTCTGCCGCAACGGTGGCTGCGCGGCTGAGAATGGTAAACGAATCCGCCCCCTGTGCGTTAAGCCCGTCTCCCTCTACGGCAACGGTGCCTCTGCGCACCTCTATGCTGTTCAGCGTGCCGCCCGCAATCTGCGGGGTTCCGGTTGTTATCACCGCGCGGGAGGTGTTTATAAAGCCGCCGCCGTTTATGCTCACGCCGTTGGGATTGGCGAGAATGTAGTCGGCCTTGCCGCCGAATATCTCCGTAAACCCGTTAATGGACGAGGGGCGGTTGCTCGTCACCTCGTTCAGAATGGTGCTCGCCTGCCTGCCGCTGAAATTGGGATTGCCCATCACCCCGCCACCCAGCTTGGATATGCCGGGGGTGTTGCTGTTGTTGATGATAACGCCGGGCGTGCCGACATTAAAATCAAGGAACATGTTGTGGGAAAGCCCGCTGGAAACAGGAGCCACAATGTTTACCACCGGCACCCCGTTGGAGGCGGCATCCATGGAGGGACGATTCCCCGCCGGTGCTGCAGGGTCCGGCGTTATCTCTGCGGCTGCTGCCGCAATGGGATACGGAAGGATGAGCGTGCAGACGAGCAGCGCGAGCAGAAGCGTATGGCAGAGGGCCAGAAGCGGCGTACGGGGTGTGTGTGCGGATATGATCATGGCAGTGTTTCCTGTCTGATTGAAAAGTCCGTGTTCTCAGGCGTCACAAGAGATAGCCGGTGGCTGAAAAGGCCATCCGGGCGGGCCGTTCAAACGTGGTGCAATCCCGCGCCCGCATGTCCAGCCCCTGCCTGCGGAAAAGCAGATTCAGGCAGACGCGCATCGCTGAACACAGCGCGGCAACGCGCCGGATGGTCATTTTCACCAACCGGCTAGAAGGTAAATTTGATGGATGCATAGGTGGTCCACGGGTCTCTGCGGATGGATGCGGGCCTGCCCACGGGCTTGCCGGTCATCAGTTCAATCGAGGCGATATCCCCTTGCAGGCGGACGCCTATGCCTGTTCCCTGCAGCATGCCCCTGTCGCGCTCGCGGTCGGTAAGGGGGGGCACGTAGCCCGCGTCGTAAAACAGATAGGGCTGCACAGCAGAAAAAGCCTTGTTCAGGCCCATGTACTCCGGCACGGCTGCTCCCCATCCCAGCTCGTTGCGCATGTAACCGCCCATGTTCGCGCTTACGCTTTCATCGTGAAAGCCGCGCACCGTGTAGAGCCCGCCCACGGATATCTGCTCCGCTCCGTAGAGCGTGCTGGGCGAGTACTGCGCGTAGAGCGAAGAACGCAGCGCAAGGCTTTGCGCAATGGGGGTAAGAGGAACAGAGGCAGACGCCGTGGCAACGTACCTGTCGTATTCCGTGTCCGGTATCCCGCTGAGATGATAAGGATTGCGCTCCGCACCCAGTGTGGCCATTCCGTGATGATATTCCGCACCCAGCGAAAGAACAGACTGACCCACGCGCCGCGAATGCTGAAGACGCAGCGTGGCTGTGGCCAGATCGTAGCTGCTGAGCTTGAGCTTAACTTCGTCTATGAAGTTGGCCACTTCGCGCTTGGTGAGAGACACCCCGGCAATGGTCTTGCTCGCGGCATCGCGGTGCACCACGCGGTCCACTCCCAGCGAAGTGGTAACGGTTTCGCCGGACGAGGTGTATTGCCCGGTCAGACCCTGCAAGGTGGTGGCGTATGTGTAGGAACTGAGGCTGCCGTATACCGTCCAGTAGCCGTAGGGCACAGACATGTATCCGGACACGCTCGAACTGCGCGGTGACGTGCCGCCTATGGCGCGCGCGTCCGCACTGTGGTGGAAAGAGAACTGGTCGTTCAGCCCGATGAGGTTGTCTTTTTCAAAAGACAGGGTGTAGAGGTCGCGCCCGGTGGTGTCCTGTCCGTTGTTGGCAAGCCCGCTCCCAACCCGCCAGCGTTTTTTCGGAGCGTTTTCAATATGAACAACACTTCCCCCCGGCGCTGCTCCCGGCTCCAGCCGCATGCGGGCATCGTTGGAGGGCAGCCGGTTCATCTGGTCCAGCCCCTGTTCCAGATCGCGCAGATTGAGCGGATAGCCCGCAAGACCGGGAAAAGCAGTACGCAGCTGGTTCTGTTGCAGCCCCGATCCGTCGTTGAGGATCAGCCCTTCAACAAACCCTTCAACAACGGCAATGTGCAGCACTCCGCCGGAAAGATCCTGCTCCGGCAAAAAAGCACGTGCGGCAACGTAGCCTTTGTCCACGTAGGCATTGGTAATATCGCGCACCAAGGCGTGCATGTCATCCAGCGAAAGGCACTGCTCCCTGTACGGGGCAAGCAACGCATCCTGCTCGGCGGCAGAAAGCAGCGTTACACCCTCCAGCACAATGGACTGCACACCAAAGCATACGGCAGCCTCTCCCGTAACGGGCGCTGGCGCAGGCTCAGGCAGCTGCAACGGCTCAGGCGGATTCTCGCGGCGCTGCCGAATTTCGCTTTCGCGGTGCTGGCGGCGCTGCTCTTCCTGCTGGATGATCTGATTCTGCTGGCGAAGAATCTCTTGTGCCGGATCGGCAAGCACCGTGGCAGGAAAATACACAAACAACAAGAACGCCATGACACTGCATGGCAACAACAATCCAACTCTCATCCCGACTCCCCAATTCGTGTGTCCCCACGAGGCGTCGATCAGAGCGTTTACCCCCGCCCATCCGTTACTGTAAGGTTATCGGCGTGTCAATCTAAATATCGGCATGTGCATCAGCATGTGTCGCTGTGGCTGATAAAAAATTGGTCAAACTGATTATTGTACGGGAAGCCATAGAGTCTTCATGAAAAGAAAGAGTGCGAGATACGGGGACATGCAAAGCATCGTCTTCGGCTTCAGCCCCCCCCCCACTTGCTCTATCAGCACCGGACCGCAGCGTACGACCATTTGCATACGATGAGTCCTGCAGTTCTTGGAATGGCAAGCGGCACATGCGGCGGAGTCTATCTTTCAACGTACCTGCCGAGTTGCCTCTGTACGTGTTTTCCCGGACAGACGGAAAGTGATGAATGGATTAAGAGGGTTGCAAAACTATCCATGCACGCAGGGATACAGGGCTGCGAGTCGACCTTCAGCGCATCCCGGGGAATTAGTCATGCCGGACAGGCTCCGTTGATTGTCCATGTTCCATCGGCGGGCTGGTGCGTTGTTCGTCTTATTTTTCCTGTCTCGACATTACCGTGCCGCAGGCTGAGGCTGCCTAGATCCGGGTAAAGGCTTTTCTTGACTGGCCAGTGTCGCTTCAACTGCATGCAAAGCGTACACTATGTACCCGAAAGTGTAGATAGAGAAATCAAAGAAAGTATCTGGAGCATGAAATGGATTTTTTCAGAAAGATGACTGGGTTATTGCACGGCATAAACTTGTCGTCACTGCCTCGTATTGTTATGCTGTGTATTGCCGTAGCTTCTCTTGGATTGGTACTTGTGCTTCCGCAGCATAGTCTTGCTGCTACCGTGAATTACACTTCAAATTATAAAGATGTTATAGGAAATGCTCCATTTTTGGATGGGCCTATAAGCATGGGCGGAACAAATAATATAGAAGTACATAAGAATAATATTTATTCATATGGTAATACCGTTAATATCAATGGCGGCGTTGTAGATTTCGGAATATACGGGGGGTATCATAATGGAAATGAAACCAGTGGCAACGTATCATCAAGCGATAATACAGTAACAATCGGATCTGCATTTGCGGGTAACACTAATCTTGATATATATGGTGGATACGCCAGGAGTGTAAACCCTTGGTCAATGACGGCTTCTGATAATACGGTGACCATCAACGGGGGGACAGCGAGTTCCGCATTTGGTGGCTTTGCCTATTTGGGCGGCATGGCCGGACCGGCTACCGCCACGGCTTCCGGCAATAGCGTTACCCTCAACAACGGTTCCCTAAATAATATTGGTGGCGGGTTTGTATCGTCTATGTATCTCCCGGGAACACATTCTGCCTCCGGCAATACCGTTACCATCAACGGTGGCTCTGTCTTCGGGGATGTTTACGGAGGGTATGTCACTGCAAAATATGGCAGAGCAGATGCCATAAACAATACCGTTACCATCAGTGGTGGTTCTGTCTCCGGGTGGGTTTACGGCGGGTGGGCCGATGGGAGTACAGGACAGGCCACAGGTAATACTGTGACCATCAGTGGTTCCCCGGTTTTGACAAACGCAAGGCTTTACGGGGGTGCGGCAGGCGATGGGGTTACTGATGCTTTCAGCGGCAATAGCCTGAATGTAAAAACCACCGGACTAACAGTCAAAGATGTTTATAATTTTCAGTATCTGAACTTCTATCTGCCTTCCACCGTGTCCGCAGGCGATACGGTGCTGACAGTGACCGGCACGGCAGACCTGACCGGCAGCTCGGGGCGGTCTTCCACCGTTAATGTGGGCATTGAGGGCAGCTCTTCGCCCCTGCAGGCCGGTGACACCATAACGCTCATTGACGCCGGAACGCTGGTCACGAACAGCGGGCTCAACTCCAGTGCGAGCGGCACCGGCATGCAGGGCGTGACCCTGAAATACAACTTTGACCTCACAACCGAAAGCAACAAGCTGTTGGCCACGGTATCCGCCGGAACCACGCCCACAGTGAACGAGCAGAGCAAGGCGCTTTCGGAAGGTTTTGTTTCCGGCATGGGCGCGGTAATGCAGGGGGCGGACGTGGCCGCAGCGCAGGGCATGGATTCTGCCGTTGCAGCGGCCAAGGCCGGAGGAGCGGGCGGTGGCGGTGCTCCCGTCGGGTTTGGTGCGCTTTCCGGTGGCTCCGTGCGGCATAATACCGGCTCGCATGTGGATATGCACAGTGTGTCCCTGATGGCCGGTCTGTCGTGGGGGGCCGATACACCGTCCGGCCGCCTGACAGTGGGGCCGTTTGTTGAATACGGCTACGGTTCGTATTCTACCTACAACTCGTTCAGCAATGCCGCTTCGGTGGAAGGAGACGGCAACACCCGTTACCTTGGCGGCGGCATTCTTGGCCGTATGGATTTAGCCAATACCGGCCCCGGCCATATTTATGTTGAAGCCTCGGGCAGGGGAGGCGGCCTGTACAACGAATACGAATCTTCTGACCTGCGCAATGCCGCCGGGCGCAGCGCGGAATACGATTCTTCCTCCAAGTATTACGGGCTGCATCTGGGAACCGGCTATGTGTGGAACATAGCGGAGGATGCCTCGCTTGACCTCTACGCCAAATACTTCTGGACACGGCAGGAAGGCGACTCCGTGACGCTCTCTACCGGCGACCCCATCGACTTTAAGGATGTGGACTCCAGCCGTCTGCGTCTTGGTTCGCGCGTAAGCTACATGGTGAATGAATATCTCTCCCCCTACATAGGCGCGGCCTATGAGCGGGAGTTTGACGGCACGGCCCGCGCCAGCACCAACGGGTATGCCATGAAGGCCCCGTCCATGGGTGGCGATACCGGCACCGGTGAACTGGGGCTCGTGTACACGCCTTCGGCATCGGTGCCTGTGTCCTTTGACCTTGGCGTACAAAACTCTGTTGGGAAGCGTGAGGGCCTGACCGGCAGTTTGCAGTTCAAGTACGAATTCTAAACGCAGAAATACTCTGCGGTTCTGATGAGGCCTTGCACCGGGGGGCTCGCTGCGCATGGTTCTTGGCAGAGCCCCTCAGCACTGCCATGATGGTCTGTTTGTGACGACCTGCCTGTGACGATCTGTGAGTGCCGGTCTGTCAGTCCGGTCTGTTTGTCCGGAACATGTTGGGAGGGTTGAAAGATCACCCCGCCGCATATATGGTCCGCCATGTCGCATGGAGCGCGCGCCTCATTCCACCCCCACGGACCTATGATGAACAGAAACACACCGCGCCCTTCCTTTCCGCTCCGGATGGGCCGGGCATTCCACCCCGTTCCGCCGTTTGTGGCGGTGCTGCTGCTTGCGGCCGCCTTTCTCCTGCTGCCGAGCGACAGGGCGGCGGCAGATGGCCTGCGGGCCGATAACGGCGTGCTGGATCTGCGCGGGTTTGATCCGGCGACCATGGGACCCGCCCGGCTGGACGGTGCATGGGAATTCTACTGGAACCGCCTGCTGACGCCGCAGGATTTTGCTGCAAGCACCGCCCCTTCACCGTCGGGCCTGATTTCGCTGCCCGGCACATGGAGGGGGATGCTCGTAAATGGTGAAACGCTGGGCGGCACAGGGCAGGCAACCCTGCGGCTGCGGCTGCGCCTCTGGCCGGAGGCGGACACGCTTACATTGCGGCTCTTTGACATTCCCATGGCTTACCGGTTGTGGGCCAACGGGCAGCTCGTGGCGGGCAGCGGCATTGTGGGCACGGATGCAGACAGCGAGACGCCTCTGCGATCGCTGGTGCTGGCCCGCATCGCCCCTGAAGGGGAGGATCTGGAACTCGTGCTCCAGATTTCCAACCACCATTTCCGCGCCGGCGGCGTGCCGGAGGGGCTGCGGCTTGCCCTGCCCGGCCCGCTGGAAGCCGAACGCGACAGAATCTGGACCTTTTCTTATTTCTTCGCCGGTTGCCTGCTGATTACGCTGCTGTACCACCTCTTCCTGTTCCATCTGGACCGGATGCAGGTTTCGGCGGGATACTTTAGCGGTTTCTGCCTGTGCATGCTGTGTTACTGCATGTCTTCCAACACGTCTTTCTGGGCCATCAACCGATTCCTTCCGGCCCTGCCGCCCCCTTGGTCCGAATACGTCCCCCTGTTTTTCTATATGGCCTGCGCTCCCATGCTCTTCCGGTTTTACTACTCGCTCTACCCGAAGGTCTTCCACCCCGCCATCCGCTATCTGGTTGACCTTCGCCTTGCGGTATTCTTTCTGCTGCTGTTGACCGCGCCGGACTACCGCGTCTCCCAATACATCGCGTTCAGCATTTTTGTCGGGCTGGGCTGCGCCATCTATTACGTCGTGCGCCTGTTCGTCTGCACACGGCGCGGAATGAGCGGAGCAGGGTTGCTGCTGCTCGGCAGCGGGGTATCCCTGCTCGCCAGCCTGAACGACGGACTCTCTCACGCCAAGCTCATCAACACGCCCTACCTGATACAATTCGGCATACTCTTTCTGGTTGTTACGCAATCGCTGGCCCTGGCCAAGCGCTTCACCCATGCGTTTATATCCGTGGGAAAGCTCTCCGAGGAGCTGGAGCGCAAGAACCGGTCACTCATGGCCGAGATGGAAGAGCGCAACCGGCTTGAACAGGAAGTGATAAACATCAGCGAGGATGAACGCAGGCGCATAAGCCACGAACTGCACGACGGCCTGTGCCAGAAACTCACCGGAGCCCGGCTGCGCGCATCCATCCTGAACAAGCGGCTTGCCGGAACGGACGATGCCACGACCATGGCCAGCCTTGTGGCCCTGCTGGACGCCTCTACCGACGACGCCTACCGCACCTCGCGCGGTCTCTGGCCCGTAGAACACGACCCCGCCATGCCCGGCCCCTCGCTGGACGACCTGGCCCGGCGCATTGCCAAGGATACGGGCATAAACGTACGGTTCGAAATGCGCCGGTACTGCGGGCAATGCACCAATCCCAACATGCGCACGCTGTACCGCATTGCGCAGGAGGCACTGACCAACGCGGCCAAACACGCACAGGCACAGACAATCCGCGTGAAGCTGCGTTGCCCCGCCCAGGACGGCGTGACCCTGACCGTTTGCGACGACGGCATAGGCCGTACGGCCTCCGCACGGAAGGGCACCCGGATGGGAGGGCTTGGCCTTGGCATTATGGCCCACCGGGCCGATGTTATCCACGCCAAGCTGACTATTGAGGACGCACCGCAGGGAGGCACTGTTGTCACCTGCGCAGCCCCGTGCGACAAGCTTGCCTCCCCCACCGCCACAAGGAGAACACTCCCTGATGCTTCCCGCTGACCCGTCCCGCACCCCGGGCGATCTCCGTTTTCTGCTCATCGACGATCATCCCGCCGTGCGGCAGGGGCTGAACCTGCTGTTGGAGTCCAACGGCTACACGCCCGGCGTGGAGGCCGGAACCTGCGCCGAAGCCAAGGGGTGTCTGGAACGGGCCGCCTTTGACCTTGCGCTGCTGGACCTTTCATTGGCCGACGGCAGCGGCCTTGACCTGCTCGCCGATCTGGCCGAACACGGTATCCGCACCCTGGTCTATTCCATGCACGAAGACCCCGGCACCATAGACCGTGCGCTGCGCTGCGGTGCGAACGGCTATGTGACCAAGCGTGAGGAGCCGGGGGTGCTGCTGGAAGGGATAGAGGGCGTGCTGCGCGGTGAATGCTTTGTGAGTGCCCGCGCCGGATTGAGTCTGGATGAAGCGGCTTGCGCTCCGGCAACGGACCCGCTCTTTCTGCTCAGCGATCAGGAACGGGCCATCTTTTCGGCCATGGCGCGCGGTGTGAGCAACATGGAGGTTGCCGAAAGCCTTGGCATCAGCCCGAGGACGGTGGAGACGTATCTGACACGGATGGTCAACAAGCTGGGGCTATCGAACGTGCGTGCCCTGCGCAAATTTGCCATCAACGGGCCGGAGCAGAACCCCGAATCAAGAGGCAGCGTGTAACCATGTGTGGCATTCAAGAGGATATTGGTTCAATCCCGTGCAGTGCCACCACGCGAGTTCAAGCGGGTAGGCTAAATGGCGTAGCCGCTTTTGTGCTGCTGAATGTTTGCAATTGCAGCCGAATCGCCTTTTCGGGGTAGGTGGTTGGGATGATTGGGGCTTGGCCGTGCACTGCTGATGAAGGTTGGACATCCGGCGGCGGAAACGTGCTTTGATCCGAAAGCCATCTTTGAAAAGGGCAACACAGCCAATGATTGTTGCTAGCCTCGCACTCCCAAGCCCGTAAGTTTTTTGTGTTTAGTTAAATGCGATATGAATCGCTGTTTTTCTAGCTGGCTGATTTGTTTGGAGTCATGCTGAGTTATGGAGAGTGCTCTGCTTGCATTCCGATACTCCCCCTCCTTCCGCAGCACGTTCTTCCGCTTGCCCGGGTCGGTAAGCCAGAAGAGTGTGGCTGCGTCTGTTGCTTCCACTATTGGCCTGTGGGCTTGCCCAAACCAATCATTGCGCCCATCACTTCCGTGCTTATGCTTTACGGTAGAGGGGACTCCGGTTCCGCAGCGTGCGCAGGCCGAATAGCCGACCGCATGGCTGACCGAAGTGCAGCCCTTACGCAGAACGCAGGCTGTGACAATTCATGGAGGGCGTTATGAAAATAGCTGTAAGACTTACCTTTTTTGATGAGGAAATCACGAAGATTGTGGAGTATCCCGGCAGGCCGGGCAGTCAGGGCGAGGTTATCCAGTGGCTTATGAGCCAGACGGACTTGCAGTGGACCGACTACGACAGGGCCTCGCAGGAAGATAAGATGCTCTACCATTATGATGAGGGGACCGTGCAGTAGCTGCGCGATTTCTTATGCTGAGCACAGGTGAACGCCTGTCCGCATTGCGGGCAGGCGTTCATTGGGCGGGACTTTGAGTCAACCATGCGGGTGGATGACTCCGGGCGTGAAGGCGATGGAAAAGTATGCACACGCACAAGCCGGAGGGAAAACACAGCCCCTAAGGTTTGGCTCTTTACGTTGCCGGCCGGGATTTCTGCGGCGGTTCCCTTTGCGTTGTGCCCAATCCAGTCCAGTCCAGTTTGGTTCGGTCCGGTCCGGTTTGGTCCGGTTCGGTTCGGATCGGGCAAGTTCCGATCGGTTCGGATCGGTGCGGGCAGGTTCCGATCATATGCCGTTCATATGCCGATCAGGGACTGCCCCAATTCTCACCCCGATGCAGCCCGAAAACGACCTGTTCAGCGCAGGCAGAGAAAGAGATCCTGTGTATCCGTAAGCCCGAGGTAATGGCGGCATCCGGTATCCGCCAGGGTTGCCATGGCTGTTTCCACCCTGCTGCGCGGCAGAGCGCGGCTGCCGCTGAGTTCGGGAAGCATGGCCTGCGGGATGCACATTTCGCTGCCGCAATGTGACAGGGCGTGCAGCCAGCGCAGCAGTCCGTCTGCGGCAAGGGCACCCCTGTCCCGAATCTTCAGGTTCAGACGGGGAATGGCGTTCATGCTGTCCAGCAGCATGGGGTGCACGGCGACAAGGCAGAGATCGTTTTCCCTGCTGATCATAACCTGCTGCAAAAACGAGAACAGAAATTCATAGCGGGCATCGCTGATATGCAGGGTTCCTGCCTCCAGCCTGCGCAGGCTTGCTCTTACGCGCGCCTGCACCGTTTTGCCCACAGAGCGTGAGACCTTTTGCGCCAGTTCGCGCAGCGAGATTCTGACCATGCCCTTGACCGGAACAGCCCGCTGGGTAATGCGCAGGCAGGCGAGCAGCACGTCCAGATCAAACTGGTCCAGACGTTCACCCGTATACAGAACCGTGAACTGCGGCAGGGCGGTTACAAGGGGGTGAAGGCAGACATGCTGGCGGTTTTTGCGCGCATATATGGCCTGAAAACAATCCGAGGCGAACAGCAATTCCGGGGGCAGCTGCATGAACTGCCGTTCCGCAGGGGTTATGGATGCGCCGCCCGCATCGTGCGTGCCGTAGCGCCAGCCTATCTGGATGGGGTCCCTGTTGTGCAGAAAGCCATCGTCATAGAGCATGCTGATTCCCCTTACGCAATGCTGCGTGCGGAATCCGGAAAGGAGTGCCGGGCAACGTGCGGAGGACGTGGCATGCCGTAAACACTCCCTTCCGGACAGCGGCCGGAGCCTTATAACTCCGGCCGCAGGACGTGCTAGAAATTGTATACGGAATCCAGCTCTTCTTCCGGAACGTCAAAGACAACCCCGTGCGGGGCAAGCGGTTCGCGCGTAAAGTAGCGCGGCAGGCGGTCGTGTGCAGGGCCGAAGCCCGCGGCCTTGTTAAAGTCGCGTTCCATGCGCAGGATATCCTGCCCGAGGGCCACAACATCGCCGCCGGTAAGGGTAAGACCGTACATGGCGTTAATGCTGTCTACCATGGCGTCAAAGGTTTCTGCCTGATCAAGAATGGCAAAGGCTATGAACAGGCAATAGCCCGTGGCATCCAGCGCGGCGGTGGCCACCTGCAGGCTGCGGGAAAGCTCTGCCTGTCCTTCGGTGCCGAGAGGGTTTACGTGCCCGCCCACGTTCAGGATGTTGGTGGCCACAGCGTAGCCTGCGGTGTGGTCGGCACCCTGCGTGGTGGTTGCGTAGGTGACGCCCATGCCCTTGACCGCGCGCGGGTCATACGCGGGCATGGCCTGATTCTTGACCACGGGGGCGCGCTCCAGCCCGTAGCACTTGGCCGTGACAGCCGTGCCCGCGCCGAGAATGCGGCCCAGCGGTGTTCCCTTGCCCACCTGATGGATGAGATCGATGGCTCCTTCCTTGTCGCCGAAGGGAATGACGCCCGCTTCCATGGCAACGCCGATGGTGGCGCCCATTTCAATGGTATCCAGCCCGTAGTCGTCATCAAGACGGTCCATCATGGCGATGGCGTCCAGATCGTCGATACCGCAGTTGCCGCCATGCGACCACACGGTTTCATACTCCGGCTGCTTGGTCAGGAAGTTGCCTTCCTTGTCCACATAGACACCGGAGCACTTGATCACGCAGCCCTTGTGGCAACCATGGGTAGGATTGCCGCCGCGCGTGCGTTCCAGTTCGGCCTGCGCCTCGCCGGAAATGTTGCCCGCTCCGTCGAACCGGCCCGTAGAGAAGTTCCGCGTGGGGTAGCCCCCGGCCTCGTTCAGTATGTTGGTGAGAATATTGGTGCCGTATGCGGGCAGCCCGGTACCCGTGACAGGGTGGCCTTTCAGCCCTTCAACGAACTTTTTGTTGGCGGCTTTGAAGGCATCCGGCAGTGCGGGCTTGCGGATGGAGGCGTTTTCCGCATTCACGATAATGCACTTGAAGCCCTTGGAACCCATGACCGCTCCCACACCGCCGCGTCCGGCGTGCCTGGTGGGGCGGAATTCGGGGTCCGTGACCGCGATGGTGGAGTTGGACATGCGCATTTCGCCGGCGGTGCCGATGCTGATAAGCGAAACCTTGTCGCCGAACTCTTCCTGCACCTTGTCGCGCAGGGCGTAGTTGGGAAGCATGCGGTAGCCGTCCGCCGGTTCTACCTTGGCCCCCTTTTCATCGATGACAAGGCGATACAGGGCGTTGCCCCCGGCCTCGCCTTCGAAGATGACCGCAGCATACCCCAGTTTGGCCAGTGCCTGCGCTGCCGTGCCGCCCGCGTTGGCTTCCTTGATGGTGCCGGTGAGCGGGCTTTTGCACCCCACGGACAGACGCCCCGATGTGGCGGCAGCCGTGCCGCTCATGAGCCCGGGAGCGAACACAAGTTTGTTTTCAGGCCCCAGCGGGTGGCAGTCTGCAGGAACTTCCGAGCAGATCACTTTAGAGGTCATGGCTCTGCCCCCCAGCCCGGCATAGGTGCCGATGGGGTGCGTGCTCAGAGTAGGCATTCCGGTGCCGTTGCACCGCACACGAAGAATGGTATTCATGGTTTCTCCTTCCTTGCTGTTACCGCACGTTGCGATCAAAACTGCCCTGATACGCTTCTGCTCCGGCTGCAACTGCGCAGCTGGCCGTCAGCCGGTACCATCTTCCGCATGGGTGGCACACGCCGCCCATGCGGAAGAAGTGGAGGTTCGGGATATCTACATCTCTGCGGGGAGTTGCTTAAGCTGCGCCAGTGTGTAGACGGGGCCGTCCTTGCACACGTAGCTGGTGCCTATGTTGCAGCGGCCACATATTCCCACACCGCATTTCATGCGTTTTTCAAGGGTGGTGACAACCTGTTCGTCATCAAACCCGAGTTCCTGCAGCGCCTGCACCGTGAACTTGATCATGATGGGCGGGCCGCAGGTGACGGCCACCGTGTTCTCCGGACCGGGGTTGATTTCCTTAAGCACGTTGGGAATAAGGCCCACCTTGTGCTGCCATTCCGGCGTGCCGTTATCCACGGTGAGCACGGTACGCATGTCGTTACGCTGCAACCATTCTTCCACCTCATAGCCGAAGGCCATGTCTCGCGGACTGCGCGCGCCGTACAGCAGGGTGATGTCGCCGTAGTCCGCGCGGTTGTCGAGCATGAAGAGCAGCAGCGTGCGCAAGGGCGCCATGCCGATGCCGCCGCCGATGAAGACGATGTTTTTGCCTTTCATGGACGCATAGGGAAAGTGATTGCCCAGCGGGGCGCGCACGCCGATCTGGTCGCCCGCTTTAAGCTTGTGCAGGTGTCCGGTCAGTTCGCCCACCTTCATGACGCTGAATTGCAGGAATTCCTTGCGGGTGGGAGGGGAATTGATAACGAAGGTGGATTCGCCCACACCGAGTACCGAAAGCTGGCCCACCTGACCGGGCTCGAAATGGAAAGCCCGCATTCTCTCTTCGCTATTGAGGACCACACGGAAGGTTTTGATGGCAGGGGTTTCCTGCACTACCTCCACAATGGTGGCCATATCCGGCAGATACACATTGGGCGGATTGTTAGTCATGGGCGTGCTCCCGGGCTGCATCTGCCTGCTGTATGGCACAGGCGACGGCGTTGCGTATGTCGAAGGATACCGGACAGTTGGATATGCATCTGCCGCAGCCCACACAGGCCAGCGTTTTATCATGCAGTTGCGGGTAGTAGCTGAACTTGTGGCCTATGCGGTTGCGCATGCGGTGTGCCTTGGTGGGGCGCGGATTGTGTCCGCTGCCTTCCAGCGTGAACTGGCTGGACATGCAGTTATCCCACGTGCGGATGCGCTTGCCGGAGTCGCCGTGCGACTCGTCCGTGATGTTGAAGCAATAGCAGGTGGGACACAGGTAGGTGCAGGCCCCGCAACTGAGGCAGGCTTGCGCTGTTTTGTCCCAGAACCCGAGATCGGAGAACAGCGACAGCAGATTGCGCTCCATGTCGAGGAATGAGGAACGGTCCGGCACCTGCTCCAGCATCTTGTGGCGGGCGTTCAGCGCCTCCTGCTTCAGGCCGTCCGCCTTCATGAAGGTGGTGCTGTTCAGCAGAGTCTCGCCTTTGTCGGTCAGTGCCTCCGCCACATACCCCGCCTTCAGCGGGGTGAGCAGCACGTCTGACCCTGTGGCATCCACGGGGCTGCCGCCCACACGGTCACAGAAACAGGTTTCTTCCTGATGATCGCAGGCAAGGGTGACGATGGTGGCGTTATTGCGGCGGGCCGTATAGTAGGGGTCTCTGGCTTGATTGCCGTCATACACGCGGTCGAATATCTGCATGGCGCGGGCGTCGCAGGGGCGTGCCCCGAAGACCAGCACCTTGCCTTCCGGCAGAGTGGGGTGCAGCTCTATGGCTGTTTTGTAGGGCGGCTCTTCGGTCTTGGTGGTTTTGTATTCAAACAGAGTTTCGCAGGGAGGCAGCAGGGCCTTTTTGGCGGGCGTGGCGGACAGATGCTCCATGTCGATGCCGTTTGCAGGATTGAAGTCGCGGAACACAACGGTATCTCCGTGCCGTGCGGGTGCCAGAACGGTATACGCGGTGCTGAGTTCTTCCAGCCACGGTGCGATGTCTCGAGCCTTGAGAAAGCGTGCGGTGGTCATCGTGCGTCCCTCTCCTTGATGTTCTCTTCCTGCTGGCGGAACATGAAGAGCGGCGGAGTGCTTTGTGCATCCATACCGGCCTGATAGTCGAACAGGTGCTTGATCCGCCGGTTCAGCGCCTGCTTCATGGCGAGCACCGGAATGCCCATGGGGCAGGCGCGTTCACATTCGCCGCACTCGGTGCAGCGGCCTGCGGAATGCAGGGCGTGGATGGCCTGAAACATGAGTTTTTCACGCGGAGTGTCGGACTGGTCCAGCCAGTGCGGGTCGCGGCTCTGCGCCACGCAGCTATCCTTGCACACGCACAGGGGGCAGGCATTGCGGCAGGCATAGCAGCGGATACAGCGGTCCATGTGTTCTTCCCAGAAAGCGAAGCGCTCACCCGGCTCCATGCTGTCCAGCGCATCCAGCGTTGTCTGAGGCGCATCGCCGGGTACATGGTCTGCGGTCTGTGCGATAACCATATGATCGTGGATGATTGGAGTCTGGTTGGTGCATGTGTAGCACTTGTCCATCAGCACATCCTGCATGCGCAGCGTGTGCGTGCCGTGGTTTGTGGTTACGGTGATGCTGTCGCCGTCTGCCTGCACGGACCTGACGGATTCGCCGTTTACGGCCCTGCGCACCGCGCGGATGTTTACCGCACCGGAACAGGAAATGCCGAAGATGGTGATGTTTTTCCGTTCAATCAGCTTTTCCTGCAGCAGTTCGATGATGGTGCGGCTGTCGCAGCCGCGCGTTACAATGCCCACCTTGCGCCCTTTGAGTGAGGGCAGGTAGGCGGCAAGGTTCTGCACGTGCATGGGGCCGGAATCCAGCTTTTCCAGATCTTCCTGCGTCGTGATGAACAACGGCGTGCTGGTCAGGGAATTATGACCGTGCGTCCATGCCAGAACCACATCCAGATTCGGCAGTTCCTGCGCAATGAGTTTGCGGAGTTCCTGTGTATGTTGTGTCATGATCGTATCCTTTAGCCTGCGGCCTTCATGCCGGTTTCACCGGTTTCGCCGATTCCACCGATTTCAACGGCTGCGCCGATTTGCCCCGTAACGGCCGGACAGCCTGTGAAGGTGGCGGCGGGGCCGAGGGCATGAATGCGCGCGGTAAAGTCGCTGACCACCTGTTTCCACTTCTGGCCTTCTGAGGCGGAAACCCACGTGTAGTGGAAACGTTCCGGATTGATGCCCATGACATCCAGCAGCTCGCGCAGCACTTCCAGCCGCCTGCGGGCGTAGTAGTTGCCCGCGGTGTAGTGGCAGTCGCCGGGATGACAGCCGGAAACCAGCACGCCGTCTGCGCCGTTGAGAAAGGCACGCACCACAAAGAGCGGATTCACGCGTCCCGTGCAGGGAAGCTTGATGATGCGCAGGTCTGTGGGCTGGGCAAAACGCCCCACCCCTGCCGTGTCTGCGCCCCCGTAGGAGCACCAGTTGCAGAGAAATCCCACTATGCGCAGTTCTTTTCCTTCTAGTACGGGCATAAGGCGTTCACCTCGGCAAGAATCTGGTTATCGGTAAAGTGCTGGAGCTGAATGGCTCCCTGCGGGCAGGTTACGGCGCACACGCCGCAGCCCTGGCACACGGTTTCCACCACGGAGGCTTTGGGCATGCCGCGGAATTCCGTCATCTCGATGGCACCGAACGGGCAGGTGGATTCACACTTGCCGCAGCCCACGCAGCGTTGCATGGCCACGCCGGAAACCTGCGGATCGCTGGCGAGCTTATCTTTGGAAAACAGCGCCTGCACTTTGCTGGCGGCCGCGCTGCCCTGTGCCACGGAGGCGGGTATGTCTTTGGGGCCCTGGCAGGAACCGGCCAGATAGACGCCTGCCGTGTTGGTTTCTACGGGTTTGAGCTTGGGGTGGCCTTCCATGAAGAAGCCATACCCGTCGTAGGATATGCGCAGCTTCTCGGCGAGGGCACCGGCACCTTTGGCGGCCTCTGCGCCCACAGCCAGCACAACAAGGTCTGCATCAATCTCTACCTGCGAACCCATGATGGTATCTGCCCCCTTGACCACGTAGTGGCCGTTGCGGGGCTGAATGGTGGAAACACGCCCGCGGATGTAGCGGGCTCCGTATTCCTCCATGGCGCGTCTGGTGAACTCGTCATAGAGTTTTCCGGGGGAGCGGATGTCCATATAGAAGACATAGGACTGTGAATCCGGAATATGGTCTTTGGTCAGGATGGCCTGCTTTGCCGTGTACATGCAGCAGAAGCCGGAACAGTACGGGCGGTTTACGGATGGGTCCCGCGAGCCCACGCACTGGATGAACACGATATTGCGCGGTTCCTTCCCGTCGGAAGGGCGTTTGATATGCCCGCCCGTGGGACCGGATGCCGAGAGCAGGCGCTCATACTGAATGGACGTGATTACGTCCGGATACCTTCCCCCGCCGTATTCGCCGTACAGGGTGTGGTCGAACAGGTCGTAGCCCGTGGCTGCGATGATGGCACCCACCTGCTCCTGCACGAGCTCGTCCCGTTGTTCAAAGCGGATGGCCTGAGTGGGGCACAGTTTGGCGCATGCGCCGCATTTGCCCTTGGTGAGCATGATGCACGCCTGGGGATCTATGACGGCTTTTTTGGGAATGGCCTGCGGGAAGGGGATATTGATGGCCGTGGTGGTGCCCACGCCTTCATTGAAACGGTCCTCTGCCTTTTTGCTGGGGCATTTTTCCATGCACTGGCCGCAGCCGGTGCAGGCATCCCAATCCACATACGTGGCCTTTTTGCGGATGCTGACATCGAAATTGCCCACGAAACCGTTCACGCTTTCCACTTCGGACATGGCGTACAGCGTGATGTTGGGATGCTGGGCCACATCCACCATGCGGGGGCCGAGGATACAGCTGGAACAGTCCACCGTGGGGAAGGTTTTGTCCAGCTTGGCCATTTTGCCGCCGATGGTGGATTCGCGCTCTACCAGAATGACTTGCAGCCCGCCGTCTGCGCAGTCCAGCGCAGCCTGAATGCCCGCCACGCCGCCGCCGATGACCATGACGCGCTTGTTGATCTCGAACTCGCCCGCGTGCAGCTCGCTGTTGTTGCGCAGCTTGGCAACGGCCATCTGGACGAGGTCTGTGGCTTTGTTTGTGTTGGCCTTTTTGTCTTTGCCGATCCACGAGACGTGCTCGCGTATGTTGGCCATTTCAAAGAGATATTTGTTGATTCCCGCACGCTCCAGCGTTTTGCGGAAGGTTGCCTCGTGCATGCGGGGCGTGCAGGAGGCGACGACTATGCCGTCCAGCCCGTATTCATGGATGGCCTGTATGATGCCCGCCTGACCGGGTTCCGAACAGGCGTACATGGTGTCTGTGGCAAAGGCTACGTCGGGAAAGCGGCGGGCCGCCGCTGCAACCTGTTCCGTATCCACCGTGCCCGCGATGTTGGAGCCGCAGTGGCACACAAAAACGCCGATATTCATCGTGCACGCTCCTCTTGGGCAGGTGTTCCCATCTGGCTCAGGGCGCGGGAGGGGCTGACGCAGAGTTTGTCCATGCACAGGCAGGATTCGCTCTGCCCGAGCGCAAGACCCGCAAGCTGCGTGTAATAAAAGACGGGCATGCTGTGGCGGGTGCCGTTGGCCCTGTTTATCTGGCCCTGCCGCATGTCGAGATTCATCTGGCACATGGGGCAGGCGGTGACGATGGCATCCGCACCCAGCGCCGCCGCCGTATCCAGAATGCGGCCGGAAAGACGGGTGACCAGCTCGCGCCGGATAAGCCCGAGGGAAGCACCGCAGCAATCCACCTTGTGGGGGAAGGGCAGCACCTCGGCACCGAGTGCGCTCATGAGCCTGTCGAGGCTGGTGGGGTTTTCCGGATCATCAAAGGTCATGACATCCGGCGGGCGGTTCATGATGCAGCCGTAATAGGGGACGACCTTCAAGCCCTTGAGCGGCTTGGAGACGTGCTTTGCAATGGCTTCCGGCTCGCACTGTTCCAGCACGGTCTGCAGGACAGAGCGGATGGGAAGGTCGGCGCGCACGGGGCGTTCCACAATGCTTTCCACCTTTTCATGAAAACTCTTGCGCTGCATGCGCAGGCTGGTGGTTTTCAGATTCTTCAGGCAGCTCGGGCACGGGGTTATTATGCCCGCCACGCCCATGGATTCGGCAATGGCGAGGTTGCGCGCCACAAGACTGGCAGAAAGCAGGTGATCGCTGGCATGTGCGGGGGTGGAGCCGCAGCAGTTCCAGTCCGGAATATCCACCAGTTCCACGCCCAGCGATTTGCAGAGGGCGCGGGTGGAAACATCGTACTCTATCGAGGAGCTCAGGCCGGAGCATCCGGGATAATAGGCATATTGCAACATGGTAACCGCCTTCCTACTGCTGTTCCCTGAAACGGGCGAAAATGCGCTGCACCTCATTCTGGTGCTTGATGCTGTGCGGCCTGAAGCCCAGCTTGCCCTTGCCGATGGCTACGGGGGCAAGGTCCGCATCTGTCCAGAAGCGGCCTGTGCGGCCCACAAAGTTGGCCATCATGCCCGCCTCGAACACGCGCCCGTATTTTTCCACGGACTTGAGAAAGGCATCCCACAGGTGCCGTACGGGTGGTTCCGCCACCAGTCCTTCTCGCCGTGCCATGTGGCGCAGCACATCCATGATGCGGGCCACGTCGATTTCATTGGGGCAGCGGGTGGTGCAGGTTTCGCACGAGGCGCACAGCCATATGGCCTTGGAGGAGAGCACCGCGTGTCTTTCTCCCGCCTGCAGCATGCGCATGATGCGGTTGACCGGGATATCATAGGCGAAGGAAAGCGGGCAGCCTGCGGTACAGTTGCCACACTGGTAGCAACGGTTCAGGTTCTGTTCGCTTCCTTCCTGCACTTGTTGCAGAAATGTACTGTTATAACCGTCTTTTGCGCTCGTTTCGGGCATCGGTCTCCACTCCGTTTATGGACAATGGGCTCCTGCTCCCTGCTGCGGGACGATGCAGCAGGGAGAGTGCAGGAGCGTGGCTGTACGGAAGGGGGGAGGGGGTTATCTCCCCCCTTTCTGCAGGCTACAGGGCTGCCTTGTAGATGGCCGCGACATCGCTGTCTCTGGGACAACGGGGGTTTGTCAGGCCACAGGCGTCTTTCTGTGCATTGGCGGTCATGGTGGGGATATCTTCGGCCTTCACGTCCTTTCCGTACCGCTTGCCGAGTTCGATGAGGCCGGAAGGAATGCCCACGTCTTCAGAGAGTTTGCGGATGCCGACGAGGGCCTTTTCGGCGGCGTCTCTGGGGCTGAGGCCACTGATGTTTTCACCCATCCAGGTTGCCATTTCGGCAAAGCGTTCCACACGGGCGATGAGGTTGAACTGTTCCACATGCGGCAGCAGAATGGCATTGCATTCGCCATGGGGCAGGTCATAGAAGCCGCCCAACTGGTGTGCCATGGCGTGCACATGGCCGAGGCTGGCGTTATTGAACGCCATACCGGCCAGATACTGTGCGTAGCACATGCCTTCGCGGGCTTCGATATCCTGACCGTTGGCAACGGCACGGCGCAGGAACTGGAAAATGAGCTTAATGGACTTTTCGGCGCATGCGTCGGTCATGGGGGTGGCAATGGTGGAAACATAGGCTTCCACGGCGTGCGTCAGGGCGTCCATGCCGGTGGCTGCGGTCAGGGCAGGGGGCATGCCCATCATGAGCAGCGGATCGTCGATGGCGATGGTGGGGGTGACGCGCCAGTCAACGATAGCCATCTTCACCTTGCGGGACGTATCGGTGATGATGCAGAAGCGGGTCATTTCAGAAGCGGTGCCTGCGGTGGTGTTTACCGCAATATAGGGGGGCATGGGCTTGGTGGACTTGTCCACGCCTTCGAAATCATGAATCTTGCCACCGTTGGCGATGACGAGGCCGACACCCTTGCCGCAGTCGTGCGAGCTGCCGCCACCAAGAGTGATGAGGGAGTCGCACTTGTTCTTCTTGTAGACGTCAACGCCGTCGTGCACGTTCTTGTCAGTGGGGTTGGGTATGGTTTCGTCATAGACCACGCAGTCCATGCCGTTTGCTTTGAGCAGGTCGACTATCTGCTGCGTAATGCCGACAGCGGTGATACCCTTGTCGGTTACCAGCAAAGGTTTTTTGCTGCCAAGCGCCTTGATCTTGTTGGGGATTTCCTTATGGGCACCAATGCCCATAAGCGTTACGCTGGGAATAAAGAAACCATACACTTCCTCTCTTACTGCCATAACGCTCTCCTACCATTCAGGTAATGCTTTAGGTTGATGAGAAGTATTAAACGGCTCGCCGCAACGTTGATGCCTGACATACGCAAGCGCCATGCCAAGCGTAACTCTTCATACTTTGCAGCACCTTACAGGAATGGAGAGCAGAAGTGATGTGACACTGACATGTATAATGTACGCACATTGAACGGCAGGCGAGGGATGTTTTGCGATTAACATCTTAAATATCAAATAGTTATGTGCTGGTGTCGAAATGACCCTGTGAAACAGCGGGTTTGGGTCACAATGACACAGTGATTCAGAGTGATGCAAAATGAAGCGGGGCCTTCTTGCGAAAGCCCCGCCTGTATGGTTGTATCTTGCTGTAATTTCATGAGATAGAATATTTTTCCAGCTTCCGGTACAGCGTTTTTCTGCCAATGCCCAAGGCTTGCGCCGCGTGCAGGCGGTTGCCGTTGAAGAACTGCAGTGCCCGCAGAATATGTTCCCGCTCCACCTCATCCAGCGAAAAGATGCCGTTGCCCGCGTTGCGGCGCTCGGCCGCCTTGGCTACCAGCTCCTGCGGCAGGGCACGGTCTGTGATGACATTGTTCTCGCAGAGTATGAGGCTGCGTTCCAGCACGTTGCGCAGTTCGCGCACGTTGCCCGGCCAGTGGTATGCAAGCAGGGCCTGCATGGCCTTGTCTGAAATGGCGGGGGGTTGCTGGCCGAAGTTGGCTGCCATGCGCCCGAGAAAGTGTTCCGCAAGCAGGGACAGGTCTTCTTTGCGTTCCTTGAGGGGCGGAATCTGAATGTTGAAGACATTTATGCGGTGGTAGAGCGCCTCGTTGAAGGTGCCATCCTCCACTCCTTGCGTAAGGTTGCGGCTGGTGGCGAAGATGAAGCGGATATCGATGCAGCGTTCCGTTTTTTCTCCCACCCTGCGGTAGCGGCGGGCCTCCAGCACACGCAGCAGTGAACCCTGAAGTTCCAGCGGCAGTTCGCCTATTTCATCCAGAAACAGCGTGCCTGTATCGGCAAAGCCCAGCAGGCCTTCACGATCTTCCGTTGCCCCGGTGAAGGAGCCGCGGGTGTGTCCGAAAAGCTCGCTGCGGATGAGTTCTTTCTGCAGGGTCGCGCAGTTTTTGATGATGAAAGGCTTATCGCTGCGGTTGCTGGCATTTTGAATGGCCTGCGCCACAACGTCTTTGCCTGCTCCGCTCTCGCCCGTGATGAGCACGGGCACCTCTGTGGGGGCGACCTTGTTTATGAGATACCGCAGGTGCTTCACCACGGAGGAATTGCCCACCAGTTTGGAGGGGGGTGTGCTTGTCTTGCTGTGTCTGAAGGTTCTGTTTTCCCGTTGCAGGCAGGATCGCTGGTAGGCGCGCTCCACCACCAGTTCAATTCTGTCCAGATTGAAGGGTTTGGGAATGTAGTCGTAGGCACCGATGCGCATTGCCTCCACAGCGTTGTCTATGTCGCCGTGACCGGTGATGAGTATGATCTCCATGTCGGGGTACATGCTGCGGAATTCTGTCAGCAGATCCAATCCGTCTGCGTCCGGCAGGCGGATATCGGAGATAATGACGTCAAAACGCTTTTTGTTCAGCTTCTCGCGCGCCGTGCGCCCGCTTGAGGCTGTTTCTACCGAGCGTTCTGTGGTTGCCAGTTCACGTTCAAGCAGCTTCAGAATGGATTCCTCATCGTCAATGACGAGAACGCTGTAACTCTTGCTATGCATGTACTCCCACCTGTGTTTGCGGCAACGTGACCGTAAAGCACGTGCCCTCCCCGAGTGCGCTGGTGATGCTGATGTCTCCTTCATGCTCCTGAACAATGGAGTAGCAGGTGGCAAGGCCGATGCCGATTCCCTTGCCCACGGGCTTTGTGGTGAAAAACGGCTCGAACAGCTTGTTGAGCTTGTCTTCCGGGATTCCGCAGCCTGTGTCCTGCACCATGAGGCGCACGCCTTGCGTTTCCGGCGCATGATCGGTGGTAACGGTGACGGTTCCGTTGTCTTCTATGGCGTCTACGGCGTTGGTGAGCAGGTTCAGGGCCACCTGCTTGAGCTGGGCCTCGTCACCGATGATGTGCGGCAGCCCCCGCTGCAACTGCAATACCACCGTAAGGCCGGGACGCTTTTTGAAATGGTGCTGGAGAATGCGCACGGTATCCTCCACCACGGAATTGATATCCACCGGCTGAAAGGCCGCCTTGGTGGGTCTGCTGAAGGTGAGCAGCGTCTGGACAATGGCCTGACAGCGCTGGCATTCCTTCAGAATGGTATCTGTGTATTCCTTGAAGTCGTCGATGAGTTTTTCATCCATATGCCCTTCAAGCTTGGGAATGCGCCGCCTGATGCCTTCTGCAAAGCCGGAAACCGCCGTGAGGGGGTTGTTTATCTCGTGCGCCACGCCTGCGGCCAGCACACCCATGGTGGCCATTTTCTCCGCCTGATAGAACTTGGCCTGATACTCTTTTTCCATGGTCACGTTTCGCTTGAAGATAACCACCTGATGTTCCTTGAGGTGCGGGCTTTTGAGCGGCGACGAGACCATTTCGAAGTGCATGTTGCGGTTGCCGATGCGGAAGATGGCCGTCTCTTTGCTCACCTTGTCGTAGCGAAGAGACTGAAAGGCCGGGCACTTGGGGCAGGGAACATTGTTGCCGGTGAACAGCTCGTAGCAGTATTTGCCGCGCGGGTCCCCTTCCGGGAATATTTCCATGAACACATGGTTCACGGAAATGATGCGCATGTCTTCCGAGAGCACCATCATAAGGTCGGTAATGCCGTCGAAAATAGCGGCAAACTCTCTGCGTTGTGCCTCTGACTTCTCATGGCTGGCCTTCAGTTCCACAATGGTCTGCTGCAGTTCCTGAAAGAAGTTGAGCTTGCTGTGCTCAATGCCGATGAGATCCTGAATGGTGGTGTTTTCCATCACCATGCCTCCTCGCAGATGCGGATGAGATCTTTCCACGAAGCCTGTCTGGGGTTGGTTATGGTGCAGGTATCGCGCTCGGCCATGCGGCAGATGGCTTCGATGTCCGAATCAGTCGGCAGAATATCGCGCAGCCGTGTGGTGACTCCGAGCCGGACAAACAGTTCGTGCAGGGCGTCTATGCCCTTTTCGCCGAGGCAATGTTCGGAGCAGATGCGCGGGCCGAGCACCTCTTTGCCGATGCATGCCATCTTCTTTTCCGTGGCAGGCAGGTTGAACCGCATGACCACGGGCAGCAGAATGGGGTGCACCAGTCCGTGCAGCACATCGTAGCGTGCGCCGATGGAGTGCGCCAGAGAATGCACTATGCCGAGCCCCGCGTTGCTGAACGACATGCCCGCCGCAGTGCTGGCAATGCTGAGTTGCTCCAGGGCGTGCAGGGAGCGGGTTTCTGCGGCTTCGGTAATATTATCGAGGATAAGGCGGATGGCGAGCAGCGCCTGATGCTCCGTGAAGGGGGATGCCGCCTTGGAAACATAGGATTCCACCGCATGCGCCAACGCATCTGCCGCAGAGGCGATGATAAGTTCAGGCGTTTTGGTGGTGAGCATGGTGGGGTCGATGATGGACAGGTTGGGCACAAGCGAGCGGCTGATGATGGACATCTTCACCTGTCTGTCCACATCGGTGATGATGCTGTATTGCGACATATCCGAACCGCTGCCCGCCGTGGAGGGAATGAAGATCATGGGCGGCAGTGGCCGCATGATCTTGTTGGCACCTTCGTAATCGCGAATCTGGCCGCCGTTGCCCACAATGGTGGCAATGCCCTTGGCCGCGTCTATGGGGCTGCCGCCGCCAAGCCCCACAATGACATCTGCCCGCGATTCCCGGTACAGGGCGGCGCCCTCGTGCACCTGATGGTCTCGCGGATTGGAATCTACGTTGTTGAAATAGACGCAATCCAAGAGGTCTTCTTCCAGCAGGCCCTTGATCATGGAGACCCATCCGGCCCGCTCCAGCCCCGCATCGCTGACCAGCAGCACCCGGCGTGCTCCCAGCCTGCGGGCGCATTGGGCAAGATGTTTCGTGCTTCCTTTGCCGAAAATGATTTCCGGAATGGCAAATTTGGTTACCAGCATATTCCTTCCCATGCAGCTAAAAGTGGTCTCCCCGATACGACGCAGCGTTGCATCCGGCTGAGATACAGTGCGCCGTGTGCATGCCTGCTCTATAGCAAGAAGGCGGCCAAAGTGACCCACGTGCCCTTGCGGAAGGTCAGAGAGGCACAGCGGCGCTGAACGCGCAGCGGCGAGTGCAAAACAAGTTGTTATAATACGATGGATTACAGAATTATTTCATGAACAGAAAACAGGACTGCGAGACATCTCCGGTGTGTGTTTCTTTTCATGCAGCCTCTGCCAGCCAAAGCGTGTGTTGCGTTTACTGTGTCACAATGACACAGCAATGCACGCCCGAAGTGTGCTGAGAGGGTGCGGATGCGAGGGTTGCTTTCGGGGGTGCATTGGAGGCAGGGCAGGGGGGGTGGTTGGGGATGTCAACGAACAGCGTGCCCGTCACCTATAGAGCATTTCACAGTGACCCTGATATCCCTTCGGTCTGTTTTGTCTTTTTTTAAAAAATATCGGCAGACGGGTTGTAAAGGTATTGGTGCTTAATTATACAGGCTGTAGGCAAATAGAAACGCCTTTAGCAAATCATATGTTGGGGGGATAGGAGAATGAGAAAGACTGTTGCGGCTGTGGCCGTACTGTTGCTTGTTGCTGTCATTACCGGATGCGCAACGGCTACAAGGAACAATCAGGGGCAGCTGGCGATGATGTATACGCAGGGGCAGTATGCTGAAGCATCGGAGAGCGTTGCATCAGCATCGCGCGAGATGCCGCTGGTGCTTGATAACGCCAATATCATGTTCATGGCGGGAAAGTACGGGCAGGCAGTGGAACTGCTGGAAGAGGCCGAGCTTGCCACGAAGGATGATGATACGGAAAACGCTGCTTTGAAGGCCGGTAAGGTCTTCGGGGAGATGCTGTTTAACCGGGAATTTATGGACTACGCCCCCCGCACCTGCGATAAAGTGTTGATTAACACCTATAAGGGGCTGGCTCAGATGGCCCTGCTGAACCAGCAGAATGCCCGGGTGGAGTTTAACCGGGCGTATGATCGGCAGCGCCGGGCAGTAGAAGAGTTTGCCAAAGAAATAGAGGCAGAACAGAAAAAGCTGGCAGAAGAGAAGGAAAAAGCTGCGAAGGTTGCACATAACGCGACGAATGCTCAGAGGCCCGGTCTGGACATGGATAGGACCACCGAGTCATGCAGTGCCCTTGTGCAGGAGCAGATGCCCGAAATGAATGTATGGGAAGCCTATCCCGATTTTGTGAACCCCTACACGACCTATCTTGCGGGTCTTTTTTTTGCCCTGAACGGCGAAATTGCCAGCGACTTTGGCAAGGCAGCAACATTGCTCAAGCGCGTGGACGAGATGGTGCCCGGGAATAAGGCCGTGCAGAGTGATGTTGCAATGGCCCGGGATTTTGAATGCGGAGCGTCCAGTCCGGCGAGCGAGACGCCTGCCGTGTGGGTGATCTTTGAAAACGGCCTTGCCCCGGTTCTGACGGAGCTGCGGCTTGACCTGCCGATTTTTCTTCTGAAGCTGGATTCCCCCATCAAGAACGTGCCCTTTGTCCTGCCCAGAGTGAAAGCACGTGATGAAGCCTGCTCACACCTTGTTGTCCGGGCGGGTGACAGCGTGCTGCCTACTCAGGAAGTCGCCTCCATCGACAGGGTGGTGCAGACAGAGTACAAGACACGGTTTCCCATGCTGCTGACCAAGGCGTTGGTTTCTACTGCCACCAAGTCGTTTACGCAGTATTTGGCGGAACAGGCCGGAGGTTCCGGCGCAGGCATTGTTGCGGCGGTGTTTACAACCGTAAGCGCACGGGCCGATATTCGTTCATGGGAGGCCTTGCCCAAGAATGTGCAGATAGCCAAGCTGCCCATGCCTGAGAAACGGGTGCTTGATATTGCCCTGCCGGACGGCTCATCCGCAGGAACCGTGGAGTTGCCGGAATCGCGCTTTGCCATTGTGCATGTGCGGATTCCTGCCCCGGGTGCTCCGGCAGCGCTTAACGTCATACCTGTCGGGACACTGCGGCCCGACGTGGAGGTTGCAAAACAGTGATGATCACCCTGTCGCCACGCATGCTTTGCCTTGTGGCAATTCTGATATTGGGCACGGTTGGTTGTGCGAAGAACAGCACGACTGTCGGACCGGAGCCGGACCGGCATATTGTTATGTCCAAAAGTTTTTCGTGGCTAAAGGACCTGCGCAGTGAGCTTGTGACCGAGCAGAACGGGGCCATGTCTGTTGTTCTGCATGGAACAAGCTCTTCTTTGGAGAAGCGTGAGCTTTTTATCCGTACCGAATGGTTTAAAGCCAACGGGTTGCCCGCGAAGAGCCTGACCACACGGTGGGAGCCCATTCAGCTTCTTCCCCGGATGCCCTTTGTCTACACTAGGGCCGCTCCCTCCGGCGATGCGGTCGAGTATCGAATTCTTATAACTGACACACTCAAATAGCGGGAGGTTTTCATGCGTAAGATTGTTTTGCTGCTTCTTGCCTGCATGTTGTTAGGCGGCTGCACTGCATCCAACAAGGCGACCATGGTGAACGGAGAAATTGACACCGCACCACGGGTGATGGGGTTGGAATACAGGGACTTTGAAGAGGCAGCCGCCAAAAGTGTGAACGATATGCTGGCATCCGGCGCGGTTAACAGGCCGGGCGGGGGCAGGTATGTTCTGGTTGTCTCCCGGATTATTAACGACACCATGCAGAATATTGACACGGACCAGTTGGTGAAAAAGATTCGCGTGGAACTGCTGCGCAGCGGCAAGGTTGTGACCACCACCGCCATGGGGCTGGGCGGCGCTGAAGACCCCATGGTGGCCGAGGCGCGCAAGCTGCGCCAGTCTGAGGAAGTGAATCAGGGAACCGTGGCGGAAAAGGGAAAGATAATTGCTCCGGATCTCAGTCTTTCCGGCAAGATCATTCAGCGGAACCATAGCCTGAATTCCAGCACCCAGCAGGTGGAATACTACTTTATGCTCAGCTTGACGGACATAAGCTCCGGGCTTGCCTTCTGGGAAGGGGAAGCGCCTATCATCAAGCGTGGCAGCAACAAGTCTGTATCATGGTAATCGGGGCGGTTTGCGTACCCGGCATACTTGGGCCAGCACGCCGGGCCAGCTACCTCTGGCCCGGCGTGACGAGCAACCCGCTGCACGCTCCGAACGGTTCGGGTCATTGCGTATGTCTGGCTGCGCTCCGGCTTTGAGCGTTTTGCGCGCCGTGTAGCGTGCCGTTTTTTAACGGCGTGCAGAAGCAGACTCTTTCACCTGTCAGATCAATTAATGGGAGACCGTTATGAGTATACGTTATCTGGCCCTTTGCTGCGTTCTTTGCTGCGCCCTACTGCTTCCCGTAATGGCGGGCGCTCAGGGTACCGCAGGCGATCTGCCTGCCCCGGCATCTGCGCAGGAAGAGCAGGAAGTGGAGGCTATGATCGCCGATGCGGCAAGGCCGCAGGAGTCTGATCCCGGCATTATGATTGAAGACCGTATTAACGAATACAATACCAGCGGTGCGGGTGCGCAGTTTATGCAGAAGCAGGATGAGGGGGCCTTGTTCTATACCACGGCCAGTGCTCCGGTAATGGAGAAGGCATCTTCTCCTGCATGGCCGGAGTTCCGGCAGATGGCGTTTAAAGAAGCCATGCTCCTTGCGCAGCAGAAATACATGGAGTTTCTCGGCGTTTCGGTGAAGAGCAAAATGATTCGCCACATGCAGAGTGATCCGGAATTTCCCAAGTTTTCTCAGGAAGAGTTGTACAGCACCTCCCGGTTTGAGGCGTTGCTGGAGAAAGGATTGGCCCTGCTGGGCGGCAAGCTTGACGCAATGCTGAAGGAGCAGGGGATAGACCCGCAGGAATTTAATGCTCTTCCCCCTTCCAAGCAGAAAGAGCTGCTTGTGCGTTCTGTGACGGAAGAGACGGTGCGCACGGCCCGTGGTGAACTGAGCGGCATGATTCCGGTGCAGACCTTTGAAGCCCGGAACGACAAGGGGGACCACATTGTTGCCGTGGCGGTGGTGGCTTCGTCTGCATTTAAGGATTTTGTGCGCGAGGCGCTTGCCAAGAAGGGAGAGCTGAAGCCCAACCCCAAGAGAGTGGGCGGGCCTGCTGTTCGGGATCAGGTGGTGATGGACAAAGCGGAGATGATAAACCAGTTCGGGATACGCCGTGTCTTTGACGAGAATGGGTATCCGGTGCTTGTTTCCTTTGGGCAGAGCTATAACCCCTACACCGGGCAGGACTATCAGACCCGGCTGGAAAACAGGGGAGTAGCCCTGGAGCAGGCGGCTGCATCGGCCTTTGCCAACTTCGCCTTTTTGTTCAAGGCGCATGGCACGGTTAGCAACAAGAGCGGCAACAAGGCCACCTCCAGCACCGTAGGCAAGGTTGAGGTTGATGCGAAGGGGAACAGCTTTGAGTCTACCGAGTACGTGCGGAGCGTTATCAACCAATACACCAGCACCATAGAGGCGCGCGGCGAGGTGAGCGACTTGCCCGGTGTGCGCAGGCTTCATTCATGGACATATATCCATCCGGAATATGGTCATGAAATGGTGGGCGTTGTGCATACATGGGCCCCGCAGGACAGTGCGCTTGCCAAGAGCCTGAAGGAGCCTGCCAAACAGAAGCAGGCCCCTGCCGCGCAGAAGGCCAAGGGGCAGGCTGGAAGTTCCACGGGGAAACAGTTGATGGATTCCAATGACTTTTAATCTGCCTGAGGCACCTATGCGCACTATTCATACCTTCAGGCGGCTGACGAAGATGCTGCCTGGGCTTGTGCTTATGACCGCCCTTTGCCTGCTGGCGTTCGGCACTGTAGGAGCCGAGTCGATTACGATTACGGGAAAGGGCACCGGGAAAGACAGGGAGGCGGCGGTGCAGAGCGCGCTTCAGGATGCTCTGCGGCAGGTTAACGGATTGAACATGGTGGCCACGCAAAAGACCCGGCGCGATTCGGTGCAGTTGAGCGTGACCGACCCGAAGGGAGATTCTTCCACCGTTAAGCTGGAAGCCAATTCCCAGAGCAGCACGACCATAGATACCAAGGGGGTTATTTCCTCCTACCAGATAGAGGACGTGGGAAGCGAGAACGGTCTGGTGGCGGTAACCATACGCGCGGTGGTGGAACGGTATTCCGCCCCCGGCATATCAACGGACAGCCGCCGCAAGCTGGCCGTGATGCCTTTTGGCGCACCTTCTGATGACATAGGCCGCAAGGTGACGCAGCAGGCGGTTTCGCAGCTTGTGCAGTCCCGCAGGTTTGCGGTGCTGGACCGGGAGAATGACGCAGCCTATGTTGCGGAAGCTTCACGCTGGGCAAGTAATCTGACCCGCGTGCAGGAGAAGGCGAAGCTGGCGCAGCAGCTTGGTGCAGACTATTTGCTGGTTGCCACGGTATCTTCATTTGATGCCAAGGTGCAGACGCAGACGTTGGCGTTGACCGGAGAGAGCAAGCGGATTGTCTCCGGGTACGGGGTGTTGCAGTATCGCGTTCTGGTGCCTGCCACCATGCAGGTTAAGTGGGCTGCAGACATAGCCGTAACGCTGGATCGGCCCGCAGAGGCGGCGGATTCTGCGCCGGAAGACATGCTTGCGGCAGAGCTGGCTGGCAGGCTTAACACTGAGATTGTGGAATCCATCTATCCTTTGCAGGTGATCAGCACGGATGCTTCCGGGCAGATTGTTATCAATCAGGGGGGAGCCTCTGTAAGAGAGGGGAGCCGGTACGCCGTTTATACGACCGGGAAGACCCTGTATGACCCGTACACCAAGGAATCTCTCGGCAAAGAGGAGGTGCGGGTTGCCACACTTGAGATTGTGGAGGTTAAGCCCAAGTATGCCGTTGCCAGAGTTGTGCCGGGGGCGGAGCCTGCCGCAGCGGTTCCCGTAGGGGCCATATGCCGCTCTTTGCCGGATGATGGCGGCGCGGCACAGGCGCGGCAGGGTGGCAAGGCTGACCTTGTGGAGCGCAACGAGGCTGGCGGAGGGGTGAAGCTGCCCTTCGACTGATGTGTGGGGGGGATTGCCTGCGGGAAGTGGGTATTCCCCTGAGAAAAGAATGGTATAGCGTTGTATGAGCGGCTTCGGGTTCTGCCCGGAGTCGCTTTTATTTGCCTCGCAGAGGCTTCCGGCTGGTATGGTGAGCTTTGCGTGTATTTCCTTTGTAAGGTTGTGGGTGCTATTAAGTAGCGCGTTATAGTTTTGCATGTTGCTGAATCGATTGGAGCAGTATATGGATACTGGCAGGGTCTATAGGAGATGGTGTCATTTTTTGTAAGCACACCTTGCTAGCGGGGCGGATAAACCAGCCGTTGCTCTGGCGTGGAAGCCGAGGCTGAAGTGGATGGTGCCCAAGCGGAGGAACGTCAGGCTCGTTTATTACCGTCAGTATTTCATTTCTCTCACGAGTCGTGATGCAAGAGCACCCAGCGAAAAACTGGGCATTATTGATTTATGGAAGGGGCAACTCCACATGCGGTGTTGCTTGGAGTAATGAATAGGTTGTCTAAAAAATATCTAAAATGCTGTAGATCGCTACAGATTGGAAGTAACCCATGCTAAGAGATGTCATTACCCATATTGGTAGCAATATTGGTCAGGCTAGAAAGTCCGAGTTTGCTAATCACCCGTTGGCAAACTATATCCGAGTCGATGCCCCTGCGGCTTTAAGGAGAGATCTAGGGCCTGAGAATTCTGGATTCAGAGTGAAAGGTAGCCCCGGGAAAGGGCGTTGGGCTAACTCGGTATGGCTAGGAATATTCAATCAACGCGTGACCCATAGCGCAACTGTCGGGTATTACGTTGTCTATGCGTTTTCTCCCAGTGGAGACAGGGTTTATCTGGCTCTTGTTCAAGGGAATTCTTCTTTGTACGATGAGCAAGGTGTTGAGGCTGCGGTGATTCTTGAGCAAAGAAGTGTGATAGCGCGAGAGCGAATTGGTGCGTTTAAAGAGTATTTTTCGGATCCGTTCGTTCCTCTGGGGCAAAGAGGGGTGCAGGCTAGGATTCATGAAGCGGGATACATAGTTGGGAAATGCTATGATCTTTTATTGCTGCCCTCAGAAGAAGGCTTGCTCAATGATCTTCAAATAATGGTGAAGGCCTATAACTTACTGGTTGCTGAAGGCGGCGTCGAATAGTTTGGGATGTTTGATCCTGCTACATATTTGTGGAGAGCAGGTTAAGCCACTTTTTGATATGCCTGACTGTTTTCGTATTCTGCCGGAGACATCCA
>NZ_BLVP01000032.1 GCF_013340305.1 Desulfovibrio psychrotolerans | reverse complement strand
TAACAAGGTAGCCGTAGGGGAACCTGCGGCTGGATCACCTCCTTTAAGGAAATTTGTCCAACTCGCTATTTACTTGCAAGGAGCCTTCCGATTTGCTCGGAATGATCTTTGAAGCCGATGGGCCTATAGCTCAGCTGGTTAGAGCGCACGCCTGATAAGCGTGAGGTCGGAAGTTCAAGTCTTCCTAGGCCCACCATGCCGCCATGGTCCATACCATGTCTTGTCCGTCCCTGTTCGGGAATTGCAACGGATGACAGAGGCATGCAGTATACTCAAGTGGGGATGTAGCTCAGCTGGGAGAGCACCTGCCTTGCAAGCAGGGGGTCATCGGTTCAATCCCGTTCATCTCCACCATTTTGAGTGCCTAGTCGGCAACAGCTCTTT
>NZ_BLVP01000031.1 GCF_013340305.1 Desulfovibrio psychrotolerans | reverse complement strand
CCGACAGAACCAGGGAGCCGGGCCCTGTGAACCCGGCCAGAATGTCATCGGGATTTCTCCCATCGAGCATGGACTGGGCATGTTCCAGCAGAGCTTCGGGGTCACGTAACAGACTGACCAGCCCTTGCAGCATGAGCAGAGTCGGGCCCACGATATGCCCTTTCCTGCCCACGGCGGAGAAGGCCGTCTGCAGCAGGTCCGCTACAGGGCTGACACGCGGCTCCACAAAGCTGAGGCCGGTGAGCTTGCGGTACATGGTCCGCAAGGGGGAAAGGGCCTTGCGGGTCACCTCGGTCTTGCCCACAAAACTCTTGTGCCAGGTGTCCGTGGCCGCCTTGGCGATCTCGCCGAACAGGGTCTGACCAAGTCCGGTCACAACGTCTTCAAGGCCAGTGTTCACTA
>NZ_BLVP01000030.1 GCF_013340305.1 Desulfovibrio psychrotolerans | reverse complement strand
CCCGTGCACGTCCGTCACGGTGTACTTGATGGTAAAGGTCGCCTCTTGCCCCTCGGCAAGGGAGTTGTACTCCCCATGCTTGGGGTTAAAGCTGTAGCTGCCGTTAGGCTTCAGCACAAAGCCCGCGGGCACGTCGCTGTCCGCGTCCAGCGTAAAGGTGAGCTTGTCGCCGTCCACATCTGTGGCGGTCAGCTTGCCGCGCAGCAGGGCATCCCCCTCCGCAACGGCAACATCCGCATGGGCGTT
>NZ_BLVP01000029.1 GCF_013340305.1 Desulfovibrio psychrotolerans | reverse complement strand
TTGCGAAAACTGCTTGACGGATGCCACGAAGCCGGGTAGAAGCTGCCTCTCGCTTCGGCGGGAAGGTTTTTGCCCTGAACGGGGAAGTCGGCATCGGGTTTTCGGCAGCGCAGAGTGGCGAAAGCGACTTTGAGAAAAGTTGAAAAAAGATGTTGACGGGGTGGCGAAGAGGTGACATAAGCACCCCTCGCCGCTACGGAAAACCGCCGAGCGGATTGCCCGAAAGGGTGCCCACGCAAGTGGGAGATGCTCCTTGACAATTAAATAGCGAGTTGGACAGAAAAGTTATCAGCTAGCGTGGTTCTGGC
>NZ_BLVP01000028.1 GCF_013340305.1 Desulfovibrio psychrotolerans | reverse complement strand
TCCCGTTCCCCGGCCTCAGCCTTTCTGTGCAGCCAGGCGTCATAGGCGGGATCAGAACTCTGGGTTTCCACCACATAGCTACGCATAAAATCTCGCAACAACTGGGCAGCGGTTCGATCCCGTTGCTTGGCCGCATCGGCAAACGCCGCCTTCAGGGTGTCTTCCACCCGAAATGTAAAGGTGCTTTCAGGCATTACGTTACTCCTCTCTATGTACACGAAAAGTACAGCGTAACACATGGCCTGTCAATTTCCTCTCACCACAACAAGGAGCCCACACTCATGCAGAACGATCTTGACCACCTTACCGTCATCGACATGGATGCCGGAGACCTCTTCAGCGGCAGTCCTTCGGGCCGTATGATCAAGGGGTTTAGCGCCCCGTGCAGCTTCACACCTCGTCTGGACCCGGACTATCTGTTCCATGATTCCATGCG
>NZ_BLVP01000027.1 GCF_013340305.1 Desulfovibrio psychrotolerans | reverse complement strand
GACCATCGAGGTGACCTTCTCCACCCGAACCCTCATCCGCTGGGCCACACTGACCATCCGGTTTCAGCCGCTGGCCCGGCAGAATATACAGCCCATCCGTTACGCCCTGGACCGGGCCTTGGGCTACCGGGCCTCACGCGAAACCCGCGCCATGCTCCATGAGCTTGCCCAGCGCATGTTCCCGGCAGCGGAAGCAACTACCAACACACCATAGGGGAGTCAAAACGGCTCCCCTTCACATTTTCAAGGAGGAAATCATGCATACGGACATCACTGTGCTCGACAGCCTTGTGGCTGTGCATCTGACCGTGAACATCTGGACCGCACGCAGAAAGCTCGTGCCCTCGGACTTTAACACAACCAATCTCCCCCCTGAAGAACTGGCCTCGCTGGGCAGCAAGCGCATCTGCAACCCTGCGGACCTGCGGGTGTTCGGCACCCTCAAGAGCCGGGCCACGACGTTGCTGGACAGAAACGGGGTCCGCTTTCTGGGGGGCTGGGCACTGCCTGAAGACAGGATCGTGGAGGTGCAGACGGAACTGGAGGGCATCGCAACGGAATTCCTGCGCGAAAAGGACGCCTTCCTGGACCGGTACGACGATGCGATACGCGACTGGATACGCACCAACCCCGGATGGGAATCCATCATTGCCAATTCCATTGTCAGCGCGGACTACGTGCGCTCCCGCTTCGGGTTCGCCTGGCAGATGTTCAAGGTACAGACTCCTGCGGTACGGGACGACTCGCCGGATTCATTAGTGAACACTGGCCTTGAAGACGTTGTGACCGGACTTGGTCAGACCCTGTTCGGCGAGATCGCCAAGGCGGCCACGGACACCTGGCACAAGAGTTTTGTGGGCAAGACCGAGGTGACCCGCAAGGCCCTTTCCCCCTTGCGGACCATGTACCGCAAGCTCACCGGCCTCAGCTTTGTGGAGCCGCGTGTCAGCCCTGTAGCGGACCTGCTGCAGACGGCCTTCTCCGCCGTGGGCAGGAAAGGGCATATCGTGGGCCCGACTCTGCTCATGCTGCAAGGGCTGGTCAGTCTGTTACGTGACCCCGAAGCTCTGCTGGAACATGCCCAGTCCATGCTCGATGGGAGAAATCCCGATGACATTCTGGCCGGGTTCACAGGGCCCGGCTCCCTGGTTCTGTCGGAAAACGGCGAGACCATCGGTGCCCAGGAAGACTATGCCGACGTACAGGACGAAGGGGCCGACGAGATGCCCATGGCCCCGCTTCCCATCGGCCCGCAACTGGACAGTCTGGGATTGTGGTGATGGGTATGCCTGCAAATCCCATTCTGCAATCCCTGCCGTTGCTGGCATCTGTACTGGGCAGGCGCTATGGCGTCACCGTACGCATAGGAGGCACTGAGGCGTATACGGATGGCACTGTCATACAATTACCCTCACTTCCTGCGCAATGCGACGACACCTTCAACGGTCTTGTGCGTGGATTTGTGGATCATGAGGCAGCCCACATCCGGCATACGGACTTTACCGTGTGCAAGCAGACCCGGTCTGCGCTGGAAAAGCACATCTGGAACACCTTTGAGGACTGGCGGGTGGAAAACGCCATGGCAGCCATCTATCCCGGATGTCGGGGCAACTTCCGCTGGCTCATCCGGCACTGCTTCCTCGACACGCCTCCCGTGGTGCATGATGACAAGGCCACCCTGATCCTGGACTGGCTGCTCCTTACGGTACGAAGCTGGGATGTACCGGAACTGGGTGCTCATTGTGAGACGCTGGCCTGTGCCATGGACAGAAGGTGGCCCTGGCTCCGCCTGCATCTGGAAGCCGTTCTGCACGCCATGCGTAAACACTGCCCGGACTCGGCTGCCTGTCTGGACTACGCACGACAAATCATGGACGTGCTCACGTCGGCGGCATGGGCACAAGGGCATGGACAGGGAAACGCACAGGATGCCGCGACGCAATCTGGGGGCACCGCAGGGAATGCGAAAGGCAATTCAGGGAAAACGACGCAAGCAGGACCGTCACCGGAAACAGACAGGACCATGCATACGCAAGGGGAGCCCGACGGTTCCCCTTCTTCTTGTCCACCCGGAAACAGGCCCTTCAGCATACCGTTCTCGTCCACACCGGAGGAGGCCGACGCCTTAAAGAACCTGCTCGCGCTGTCTGGCGATGCCTTGCCTGCCGACATGGGTACCCGCATCGGCTCCGCTCTGGCCTTACCGGTACAGACGGAACCTGCCAAGGCCGCCACGGTGGTGGCCAGGGAAGGGTACAAGTTCATCTCGGTGCTGGCCCCCGAAGCTGTCCGTGAAGCCAGGCGGGCCACAAGCGGCATGGCGGCACGATTCCATGGGCTGCTGCAGGCTGCCCACCTCACCCGCAGCGGCCATGCCCGGCGCGGAAGACTGGATACCCGCAATCTTCACAAGGTCGCGGTCCATGATCCCCGCCTCTTTCTGCGCCATATCCAGCGTCCCGGCATCAACACGGCGGTGCACATC
>NZ_BLVP01000026.1 GCF_013340305.1 Desulfovibrio psychrotolerans | reverse complement strand
GACCATCGAGGTGACCTTCTCCACCCGAACCCTCATCCGCTGGGCCACACTGACCATCCGGTTTCAGCCGCTGGCCCGGCAGAACATACAGCCCATCCGCTATGCCCTAGACCGGGCCTTGGGCTACCGGGCATCACGCGAAACCCGCGCCATGCTCCATGAACTTGCCCAGCGCATGTTCCCGGCAGCGGAAGCAACGACCAACACACCATAGGGGAGTCAAAACGGCTCCCCTTCACATTTTCTAGGAGGACATCATGCATACGGACATCACTGTGCTCGACAGCCTTGTGGCTGTGCATCTGACCGTGAACATCTGGACCGCACGCAGAAAGCTCGTGCCCTCGGACTTTAACACCACCAATCTCCCCCCTGAAGAACTGGCCTCGCTGGGCAGCAAGCGTATCTGCAACCCGGCGGATCTGCGGGTGTTCGGCACCCTCAAGAGCCGGGCCACGACGTTGCTGGACAGAAACGGGGTCCGCTTTCTGGGGGGTTGGGCACTGCCTGAAGACAGGATCGCGGAGGTGCAGACGGAACTGGAGGGCATCGCAACGGAATTCCTGCGCGAAAAGGACGCCTTCCTTGACCGGTACGACGATGCGATACGCGACTGGATACGCACCAACCCCGGCTGGGAATCCATCATTGCCAATTCCATTGTCAGCGCGGACTACGTGCGCTCCCGTTTCGGGTTCGCCTGGCAGATGTTCAAGGTACAGACTCCTGCGGTACGGGACGACTCGCCGGAGTCAATAGTGAACACTGGCCTTGAAGACGTTGTGACCGGACTTGGTCAGACCCTGTTCGGCGAGATCGCCAAGGCGGCCACGGACACCTGGCACAAGAGTTTTGTGGGCAAGACCGAGGTGACCCGCAAGGCCCTTTCCCCCTTGCGGACCATGTACCGCAAGCTCACCTGCCTCAGCTTTGTGGAGCCGCGTGTCAGCCCTGTAGCGGACCTGCTGCAGACGGCCTTCTCCGCCGTGGGCAGGAAAGGGCATATCATGGGCCCGACTCTGCTCATGCTGCAAGGGCTGGTCAGTCTGTTACGTGACCCCGAAGCTCTGCTGGAACATGCCCAGTCCATGCTCGATGGGAGAAATCCCGATGACATTCTGGCCGGGTTCACAGGGCCCGGCTCCCTGGTTCTGTCGGGAAACGGCGAGACCATCGGTGCCCAGGAAGACTATGCCGACGTGCAGGACGAAGGGGCCGACGAGATGCCCATGGCCCCGCTTCCCATCGGCCCGCAACTGGACAGTCTGGGATTGTGGTGATGGGTATGCCTGCAAATCCCATTCTGCAATCCCTGCCTTTGCTGGCATCTGTACTGGGCAGGCGCTATGGCGTCACCGTGCGCATAGGAGGCACTGAGGCGTATACGGACGGCACTGTCATACAATTACCCTCACTTCCTGCGCAATGCGACGACACCTTCAACGGTCTTGTGCGTGGATTTGTGGATCATGAGGCAGCCCACATCCGGCATACGGACTTTACCGTGTGCAAGCAGACCCGGTCTGCGCTGGAAAAGCACATCTGGAACACCTTTGAGGACTGGCGGGTGGAAAACGCCATGGCAGCCATCTATCCCGGATGTCGGGGCAACTTCCGCTGGCTCATCCGGCACTGCTTCCTCGACACGCCTCCCGTGGTGCATGATGACAAGGCCACCCTGATCCTGGACTGGCTGCTCCTTACGGTACGAAGCTGGGATGTACCGGAACTGGGTGCTCATTGTGAGACGCTGGCCTGTGCCATGGACAGAAGGTGGCCCTGGCTCCGCCTGCATCTGGAAGCCATTCTGCACGCCATGCGTAAACACTGCCCGGACTCGGCTGCCTGTCTGGACTACGCACGACAGATCATGGATATGCTCACGTCGGCGGCATGGGCACAAGGGCATGGACAGGGAAACGCACAGGATGCCGCGACGCAACCTGGGGGCACCGCAGGGAATGCGAAAGGCAATTCAGGGAAAATGACGCAAGCCGGACCGCCACCGGAAACAGACAGGACCATGCATACGCAAGGGGAGCCCGACGGTTCCCCTTCTTCATGTCCACCCGGAAACAGGCCCTTCAGCATACCGTTCTCGTCCACACCGGAGGAGGCCGACGCCTTAAAGAACCTGCTCGCTCTGTCTGGCGATGCCTTGCCTGCCGACATGGGTACCCGCATCGGCTCCGCTCTGGCCTTACCGGTACAGACGGAACCTGCCAAGGCCGCCACGGTGGTGGCTAGGGAAGGGTACAAGTTCATCTCGGTGCTGGCCCCGGAAGCTGTCCGTGAAGCCAGGCGGGCCACAAGCGGCATGGCGGCACGATTCCATGGGCTGCTGCAGGCTGCTCACCTCACCCGCAGCGGCCATGCCCGGCGCGGAAGACTGGATACCCGTAATCTTCACAAGGTCGCGGTCCATGATCCCCGCCTCTTTCTGCGCCATATCCAGCGTCCCGGCATCAACACGGCGGTGCACATC
>NZ_BLVP01000025.1 GCF_013340305.1 Desulfovibrio psychrotolerans | reverse complement strand
TGGTGGGAAAGTAGGCCGCCGCCAAGACGTATTTCAACCACAAAAAACTCCGGTACCGATGAGGGCCGGAGTTTTTTGCGTTTGATCAATTTTTCTCGTTTTTGATGACACCAAAAAACGCTTGCAATCTTGATTTCCCGCTTTATAGTTTCTTTAATGAAGCCTAAGCACGAAAAGACACTCGCTGCGATTTTTGAAAATCCGGTTAACGGCTCTCTTGACTGGGCGCGGATTGAGGCGCTTTTTATCGCTTTAGGGTGCCGGGTTATTGAGGGGCAAGGGTCAAGTGTCACCTTTGAGATGAACGGGGTTCGTGCCTATTTCCACAGGCTGATCCTGCTACAAAGTTGTGGATACCCAGTTAAGCTACTATCCTGACTCAAACAGGAGCAGTGGATGAGTAACACACGACGA
>NZ_BLVP01000024.1 GCF_013340305.1 Desulfovibrio psychrotolerans | reverse complement strand
GGGGGTATGGGAACCAGCCGCCAGTGACGGGCAGCCGGATTACAGGGGACGGGGAAGAAGCGCTGTGCGCAGCAGGCCGAACATGGCGGGAGCGAGCTCGGGCAACTCCCCTATGGCTGTGCTGGTATGCGGGAGCAGACCTTGGACTGCAGCCGACATGATGCCGATGCCGTAGAGCTCCACACCGATACGGGCAGCCGTGTGCATGGCGTCGGCTGTTGCTTGATGGCAGTCGGGCTCGCCATCGGTCATGATCAGGATGAGCTTGCGGGATTCCGGCAGGGGGAGCATCTGTTGCAGCACCCACCACAGGGCCGGGCCGAGGGGGGTCTGTCCTCCTGCCGCCATGCTGAAATGTGTGTGCATCTTCTGGCCATGGCGGACGAGAGGCTTTACCGAGTTCCACATGGTGTGTTCGGTATACTCTGCCGGAAAGGCGGTGACGCCCACGTTGATGCCGGTCTGTTCCAGCGCCTTGGCAACCGCATAGGTGGCCTGTACGGCAAGGTCGATGCGTTTGCGCATGGAGCCCGAGCAATCCAGCAGGATGTGCACCGCCGTGTTGATGCCGGGACGCTGGATATGGCGCAGAAAGAGGCGGGGATCATGGACCGCGACCTTGTGAAGATT
>NZ_BLVP01000023.1 GCF_013340305.1 Desulfovibrio psychrotolerans | reverse complement strand
CCCGTGCACGTCCGTCACGGTGTACTTGATGGTAAAGGTCGCCTCTTGCCCCTCGGCAAGGGAGTTGTACTCCCCATGCTTGGGATTCAGGCTGTAGCTGCCGTTGGCGTTCAGCACAAAGCCCGCAGGCACGTCGCTGTCCGCATCCAGCGTAAAGGTGAGCTTGTCGCCGTCCACATCCGTGGCGGTCAGCTTGCCGCGCAGCAGGGCATCCCCCTCCGCAACGGCAACATCCGCATGGGCGTTGGCTACGGGCGCATCGTTG
>NZ_BLVP01000022.1 GCF_013340305.1 Desulfovibrio psychrotolerans | reverse complement strand
GAGATTACCAAGGATTCCGAGACGGTTGTTTCTGTGTATATCGACCCGGCTGCAATTAAGGAAATTGCAAGCGGGTTTGAGGGGATACGCGAAGACTCAGCTAAGATTGGAGCCGCACTAAGTAAGGCGATCAAGAAGCTTCAGGCATCACCAACCTTGGGGAAGGAAGATCTCAAAATATTTCAGAATACTCTTGCGCTGGCACTACAATCAATGGACCTTTCCAAGAATCTGTCGCTTGAGCAGAAGGTGCAATATGTTGAAGGAATAACTGAATCTTTAGAAAATGAATATGCGCAATTACGAAGCAGCGGGCTTGATCATCTTGGGGCAATGATCAAGCTCACTGAAGGTGTTCAGCGGTTCATGAACTGGGCTGATTCCTTCAATAAAAATGGCCTTGAAATTGTGACGGTTGGTGGGACTTCGTATGTTGTGCTTCCTGGAATTCAGAATGCAGCGGCTGGGGTAGACGATGCCGCCATTCTGTTGGCAACTGCCCTTATAGTAGGCGCTCTTACTGTCTCGTCAGACGCGAGCTATTCATCTCAGTTAGCCTCTTGCCTGCAGGCCACATTGAAAGGGAGTGGCGCGAATGAGTCTGCTATTAAATATATACCCGGCTACAAAGAGTTAACTAACCAAGCGATTGTCCGGGTCCCGGTTGGCGACGGCGTTTTCATAGACATGGTTTTTGAAGATTTACGCAGGGACGAAGCCGGCCAACTCGCATATGGCAGAAGCGATAAGGGTTTCTACTACAGGCTGAATTCTGACGGCACCATCAGCTATGAAGCGCTGAATCGCCCCTATGCTATAGCAGATTCTGGTGAATTCATTAGGGTTCCGGGGTTTGGGGAAGGAGTCAGCCTTCCTGACAGCAGTCTGCTTGTCAATATCCCCCCTGCTGTGCCACCGCTTACCCCTGGCGGCTTTGATGTCGTAGACAATAATGATATCAACAAGCCAGAGGTGTTCCCTGACCAAAGTGGTGAGCTTTCCAAGCTGAACGGACCGCATGTTACGCCGGATCAGAGTGGGGAGATTGATTATTCCCCCCTGATGAATGAGATCAAGCGGAATCCGCTGACGGCAAAACCGGGCGAGTATATTGAGGTACCATCACCGGAGTTTCAAGATCGTTTCATTCGTCTTCCAAAGGGGTTGTGGAAGCATAAAAAAACTGGAGCAATATATTCAAAAAGTCATACTGATCATACTGATAAGAATGGAGAATGGAAGATTGGTTTGATAAAAGGAAAGCCAGCTGAACCTTCGCGGAAGATAACTGTTGGAGCAGATGGTAAGGTTATAAAAGTTGATAAGTAGCTGGAGGGAGTTTGAAATTTTCAATATTGTATGAACACGTTGCAAAGTGTTGGCCAGAACGTATTGATGTCAGCGATTGCTATAAAAATCCAGCTGGTGATCTCGTTTGTCCCACCCTTCGGACTGTGTGGGATGCAATCGAGGCAGCAGATCAAGGAGAGTTCGACGAATGGTTTGGGCTCATGTGTTGGTGTATTTATTGTGACTTGGGAAGACTTGCAAAAGTGAGTTACGAGTCTGGGAGAGGATATATCTTACTGAAAGACATTAATATTTACAATGTTGAAAGGAAGTGTCGAAATGATCTTTCCGAACCGGAGTGGATTGACTATGTGAAGGCCTATGTGAATGATTTAGAAGAAGCACTTTAGCTGTAGTGGTTCATGCTTGATCTGACAGTCGTCCCTTTTGACGGGCCAGAATTGTCAGATTAGTTCAGCTTTGAAACGTATTCCGTCCAGAGTTGCTTCCCTTCGATCATAGTTGCCATGGGAGCGTAAGCATGTCCCGCCAATGGGACTATACTCATGGGGATATTGAGGTCTACAATAGTCGAGGGGCGCATTTAGGGTCAATGGATCCTGTTTCTGGAAAGATGTATAAACGTGACGTTGTAGGACGTGAAATAAAGAAGTAAGTTATGAACCAACACTGTTGTGAATGGATGGACTCTTTTTTGCAAGATGATAGTATAAACATACACTATGATGAAGTGCTTAGAGAGTATTATGTGATCATTGATGAATGTGCTGCGGTACAATGTATATTTTATTGTCCATGGTGTGGTGTAAAGCTGCCTGCGTCTCTCAGAGACGTATATTTTGGTTTGATTTGGGAAAAATACGGTGATGATGTTGACGTAGATTGCGAATTATTACCAATAGAGATGCGCTCGTCCGCATGGTGGAAAAATAGAAAAGAAATAATTACAGAGTTATTAGAAAAATATCATAATGCATCAGAAGGTATAAAAGGTAGATGTCTTATGCTGAAAACAATGAATTCAGCAATTTCATAGCAGCTATATTTATGTTGATTTGTTGAAGAATGTTATGTGTGACGAATTATGTTCGGCGATGCAGCATAAACACTATCGCTGATTTGTTTCTGTGTGATGAAAAAGTGTCCGTCTTTAGGTGGCTTTTCATTTTTTTTGCAGCACATCCGCGCCGCAAGTATCTCCGCTAATTAGGCCTAAGGGTACGTGGAAGCCAAGGTTGCTTCTACCGCATGCGCCTGAAAGAGTGTTGTCTTGTTCAGGCAATATCTCCTGGCCCCATGATTTGCGGAAGGCCATAGCGTGCCGCAAACCCCAAACCATGACAACACGCAGCCGACACTTACCGGCACGAGCACCGGGGGCTATGCTGCTGGTGCGGGAGGCGTTGGCTCTGGCCCGCTGGTAACCCCCGATCAGGGTGGCGGCTCTGGCACAGCGCATGTTACGCCGGATCAGGGCGGGGTTTTGGATGGTTCTCCGCTGATGAGTGAGGGGCGTCCGCAGAAGCTCGCTCCGGCCGAAAGTCCGGTCTGGTAAAATGACAAAGCCAGCTGTGCCTAATAGAACAAGGGGTAAATAGTTATGGGCAATTCAAAGGTTTGTTGTAGTTTGATGGATATGTTTGTGAAAGATGTCAGAATTAATTTATCATATGACGAAATTTTTCGTGAATACTACATAAAGCTCAGGGGAACTAATGCAAGGCAAGGCATTTTGTATTGTCCGTGGTGTGGAGAGAAGCTTCCAAGGTCAGTGAGGGATGTATATTACCAGATAATAGAAAAAGAGTGTGGCGAAAATTTTGATATTAGGACAGATTCTATTCCAGAAAGAGTGAGTAAGCCCAATTGGTGGCTTGATCTTGATGAGGATATTGAAAAATTGATCGATAAATATGAACGTGAATTATAATTGTGCAGTGTAGTAGCATGCAATTATCAGCGAGCGCTTTAACGTATGAATATCGATCGCCACGATCGTCTTTTATTTATTTTTAAATATCACTTTCCCCAAAGACCGCCGCCAGATCAACCGCGCCACCATTGGTGAAGGCACCATCATCATCCGCTCTGACCCCAACGCAGGACTTGAAGGGCTGAACCGCGACCTTGCCCGTGCGCAGGAGATCACCAAGGATTCCGAGACGGTTGTTTCTGTGTATATCGACCCGGCTGCAATTAAGGAAATTGCCAGCGGGTTTGAGGGGATACGGAGCGATTTGAGGAAAATCGCTGAGATTGTCAAAAAAGCTCTGCCCGATGGACCAATCGCAAAGAGCCTTGAAGCTCAGGCCGAGTTGATGGAGTCTTTGAAGGCTCAGGGCGTTACGGAGGAGGGGCTGGCTGAGCAAATCAGTGCCGCAAACCCTTACGAGGCCAAGGTTATTTCTGAACTTGCTGCACTGGAGCAGCAGTACGGCACGCTTGAGAATGTTCCTGACGAAGTGGCGCAGAGGATGCTCACTGCTTTGCAGATGGATCCGGATGTAGCAATACTGGTTGCCGCAGGAGATGGATTTCAAATCGTCGTTTCGCAAGCGCGAGCAGCCATGGCGCGCTTGCTCGGAATAGCGAACAGTGCAGGCGAGTGCACAGGGGCAACCCTTCGTCTTGTTGATGACTTATGCAAGTACACGGTGAGCATGGCGACAGGCGGTGTCGCGTTTCCGGAAAGCCGGGAACGTATCGTCGCCATGACACTGGATGTTGGCTCGGCTATTGCTGAGTTGGCTTCTTCCCCGCTTGAAAGCGTCAAGCTTGCTGGGAAGGCATATGCTAAAAAATGTGATGAGATACAGCAGCTTGAGCGGCAGGGTCGGTACGACGAAGCGCAGTACGAATTAGGAAAGCTGTTCTTTGATGTGGCTGCGTCCATTCAGGGGCTTGCCGCTGCAGGTAAGGTGGTTGTAAGCCAAGGCTCCAAGCTGGCTAGCGTTGTCAGCAAGGTGAAAGGGCCAAGAGCGCTTACGGCAGCAAGTGAGGCCGGAAGAGCAGCTGTCGCAAAGGGGGGAGTGAGTTGGAATCCGCTTACTGGGCCAGGCCCGTTGGGAGAAAAGGTTGCGAGTACATTCCGTGGGGCGTCATATACGGAGTTGACAACCACCGAGACAACGACGCTCTATCGAGTTTGGGGCGGTTCAGCGAAAGAAATCGGACCATATTGGACTAGAACCCCTCCCGCTGGGCCAGTGCAATCCACGATCGATAGTGCCCTAAATCCCGCTTGGGGAAATACAGCAACAAACGTCACCAAGATTGAAGTTCCGGCCGGTGTGAAGATTTATGAAGGTGCAGCCGCCCCGCAGGGTGGATTAGTCGGTGGTGGGAATCAAGTGTTCATACCCGAGGTTGATACATCATGGGTAACCAAATGAAGCAGTGTCCTTGGGAGTCAATTGACGATTTTGCAAGCCTCAGTGAGTTCAATCGGTTTGTGGCATGGATAGCCGACCAAGTTCAGGAAGGCTTAGCCGAGGGAACTTCAGTAACCTCGCCGTATATGGACGCAACTGCCTTTGAAGAAAAATGGTATAGGCATATCGAGACTGGTGAGGTTTGGCGGCTGGTCTGGCCAGATGGTCCATTTCATGGGTTGTTTGAGAGGGTTTATGACGATAGGGGACTAGGCTCGAATTGATTTGGAATAACCCGTAAAGCCACACCCCACCTGCCTTCGGTAGGTAGTCGCTAACGAGAGAAGGGCCGCTAAAGCTGGCTGCCAAGCAAAGTGTAAGTTCCACTGTTCGCCAGCTGGCAGATCTGCCTTCTTCCATGCAGGCGGGTAAGGGGAGCGCGGCGGCAAAAGGAATTACGGCGGTCAGTTCTGCCATACGTGCTGTATCCGCCGTGCAGGGAGCCTTGAGCACCTCTGCCAGCGCCTCTCTTACCGGCGGTCTTTCCGTTACCCAGACAAGGGAGCATACGGAGACAGAAACGCCTGTTACCTCGACCGTATATGCCGGTAACAATGTAGCCCTGAAGGCGGATGAGGATATCACCATTCAGGGTGCGCAGGTGTATGCGGGCAATGACGTAGCACTGGAAGCCGGGCGTGACCTGACCATAGAATCTGCCACCGGGGGCATGCGCTACAGCACAGATAGCGTGTCCGCATCTGCGGGTGGGGGGATAAAGGCCAATGTGGGGGCAAACGGTGTGGGCGCGGGGGCAAATGCCTATGCCTCGCTCAGCGGCTCGGGCAGTGACTATGAATCTACCTATCATCGCAATGCCGCTGTGGTG
>NZ_BLVP01000021.1 GCF_013340305.1 Desulfovibrio psychrotolerans | reverse complement strand
ATGGAGCCGTCTTTGTATTTATATTGCATGGTTGCTCCTACAATATGGTGTGTTGAATAACAGAGCCATTCCCGCCATCGCCGCCCGTGGTGCCGCCGATACCACTGCCGCCGACACCTCCGGACACATCAGCGGAACCACTCCATGCGGCAAAACTGACAGACAACAACAGAATAATGCCTCCACCGCTGGCACCGCCGCCCCGGTCAGGGGCGGAGCCTCCGTTCATGCCGCAGGATGAAAATGTACCCGTCCCGGCGATTGTGCGGGCGATGATAATAAGCAGCCCTCCGGTGCCGTCCTGCCCGGCACGCGCAGAATTGGACAGATACGACTGCCCACCAGGATTGCCAGCACCACCGCCGCTGTCCTCCGTGCCGTCGTACCCTTTCCCACCGGAACCTCCGTAGGGGGCCGCGTTCACGTACGATACCGTACCCGAACCTCGCCCGTTGCCGCCCCCGCCGGGACCGCCGGACCAGCATGTCCCGCTAGACCCGCTACCGGACGCGCCGCCAGCAGACGCACCGCTGCCCCCACCGCCGGAGCCTCCGGTCATTGTCTGCCCGGACACACCGCTGGATACTCCCGTCTGCGCGGGGGCACCTGTCCCCCCGACACGGGGGATATCCACAACCAAACCGTTCGGAACCATCGGCTGGTTTGTCTCCGCGTTACGGGCTGCGTTGCCGCAACCGGACAGGTCAGACGCACCAGACGAAGTGCCCGGTGCAAATTTGGCAATGCGCAGGCCGCTGATCGGTACTGGCAGGCCATCGCTGGGAGCGACGGGCGTATTGGCGGTGACGGTGCTGTCCGCCGGATTGGCCCGGCAGCCGCGCGCCGTCATGCTCACAGTGCCATTGATGATTACGCTGCCCGTGGCATAGAGCAGCAGGCCACGGCAGCGGTTCGCAGTGGTCAGTGTAACCCCGGCCTCCACAGTCAAATTGCGGGCGTTGACCACCACCATGTCGCC
>NZ_BLVP01000020.1 GCF_013340305.1 Desulfovibrio psychrotolerans | reverse complement strand
TGAAGTAGTTTCGATTTGATCTGACAGTTCCTCTTGAAAATCGAGAGGTTCTCCCTTTTGATGGAAATGCTGAACACCATCAAACTGAGCCCTGTGCTCAAAGGAGAACCTCATGTCCAGTTTCAATCACAACGTCATAAAACACAAGGTTGGTCTGCTCAATCTGGCGGCAGAGCTCGACAACGTTTCGAAGGCTTGTCGGCTGATGGGCTTTTCCCGGGATACTTTTTACCGGTACCAAGCAGCCAAGGAAAACGGCGGAGTTGAAGCCCTACTCGACAAGAGCCGACGTAAGCCAAATCTGAAGAACAGGGTTGATCCAGCTATCGAAAATGCGGTTGTGACATTTGCCACCGATTATCCGGCGTATGGTCAAACCAGAACCAGCAACGAACTACGCAAGCTCGGGACATTCGTTTCGCCTTCCGGCGTCCGTTCAATTTGGCTCCGTCACGGTTTGCACAGCTTCAAATTGCGGCTGCTGGCTCTCGAAAAGCTGTCAGCAGAATCGGGATTGATTCTGACCGAAGCCCAAGTACAAGCTCTGGAGAGAAAGAAAGACGATGATTTCGCCCATGGTGAGATCGAGACGGCTCATCCCGGCTATCTCGGGAGCCAGGACACATTTTATGTTGGCACCATCAAGGGAGTCGGCCGTATTTACCAGCAGACGTTCGTAGACACCTATTCCAAGTGGGCTGCGGCCAAGCTGTATACCACGAAGACGCCGATCACGGCTGCGGATATGCTTAACGACAAGGTTCTGCCTTTCTTCGAGGAGCAGGGAATGGGTGTGTTACGCATTCTGACTGACCGGGGTACGGAATATTGCGGCAACGTGGAAACCCATGATTACGAGCTTTTTCTGGGCCTGTGCGGCATCGAACATACGAAGACCAAGGCCCGACACCCACAGACGAATGGCATCTGCGAACGGTTCCACAAAACCATTTTGGACGAATTCTACCGTGTGACTTTCCGACGCAAGCTCTATTCCTCATTGGATTCTTTACAGGCAGATCTCGACGAATGGATTGCGGGGTACAACACGGAACGAACGCATCAAGGGAAAATGTGTTGCGGAAGGACTCCCATGGCAACTATGATCGAAGGGAAGCAACTCTGGACGGAATACGTTTCAAAGCTGAACTAATCTGACAATTCTGGCCCGTCAAAAGGGACGACTGTCAGATCAAGTATGAACCACTACA
>NZ_BLVP01000019.1 GCF_013340305.1 Desulfovibrio psychrotolerans | reverse complement strand
TGGATGTCTCCGGCAGAATACGAAAACAGTCAGGCATATCAAAAAGTGGCTTAACCTGCTCTCCACAAATATGTAGCAGGATCATAGTATTAATGAAAAGGCGGTACCACTCCCGATATTCATCTTTAGAAATTGACACGGAATAGACTTCCCTCGTGCGTGCTCCGAATTTGGGGAGGCTATCGAGGGAGAAATTTCTTGTCTTTAGGGATGCGTCAAGCCACTGCAAGCCAATTCTTTCTTTATCAATATCTCCTGACTTGAGAAGGTGGTCAATCTCTCCATAGCGATCTTGCGCCGTAGCTTGGGTTCCAGAAAGTATTAATGAAAACAATTGCCTTATTCTGCGGCGAATAGAGTTGTTGTTTTCGTCTATCCGCTCAGTAAGAGCAAAGCGTGTTAGCAGGCGTATAGACTTTGAGAACAGGGCTGGTTCGTAGGCGATAGAGCAAAGAAGATTCACTATTTCAGTGAAGTACAAGTTCTCTCGTGAAAAGAATGTGCTGGCCCGCTCGTGCGTTTCCGCCTCTTCAAGAGCCTGAAGTGCGGCTTCTGGGGCTGCGGGTGCCAAGTTAAAGAAAATGGCCCGTCTCGAATCATTAAGGTCGGGAACATTTCCAACAAGACCGAATGGACTAAGCCACTCTTGTGCAATGGCAACCGCCTTAGGGTGGTCATGAAGCAAGCCTATGCGCTTTGCGAAAGAACTGAGGAGGCGCTCATTGCCTGCCTGCTTGAAGCACGCAGTGAGTTCTGTTTGGCGAGAGTTGTCGAGTGCCAGCCCTGCAAGCCTATTTGCAATTGCATGTGGAAGGATTGCTCTCCAATTTCCTCTTTGCTGCGCAAGGTCTCGCCGGAGCAATTCACTCACTTTTTTATAGAATGTTCGCTCGGACATGTCCGTCAAAGAGCAAAGCGTAGCTATTTCGTTCTCGTCGCCTTCTCCCGCGTTAAATGAATAAACGAGAGAGCAAATTTCGGCGACTTCCTTAAATTGGGGGTCGGGCTGATTTCTCTGGCGGAAAAGTCGATCGAAAAGTTCAGAGTCTTTTAGGATGGAGAGTGATTCCCCTTTTCTAACCGTAGTCGCAAGAGACATCGCAACTCGAGCATTGCCCCCGGCGAAATCGGCGATGGTGTGTGCGTTTGCATAGCCAACGGCCTTGAAGCGAGTCTCAATGAGCTTGGCAATAAGCGTATCAGAAGAAGGCTCTAGGCGGAATACGTTTGTGGATTCAGCTTGATCTTCCTTGATATCGTATTCAATCGTTATGAGTTTGACCTTGCTGGTCTTTAATTGGCATATATTGGTTAGCTGCGTATGGAGGTCCGGAGCGCAGTTGTCGACAATGAGGATTGCGGTGCCACCTATCGTGACCAGCCTTTCTGCAAGAGCAAGAGGAGACGGGCTAGGGGAGTAGCTGGTGTCTGTATAACACACATGGTGGCTTGCAAGTGGTGAGTCGCTGAGGCGATGGTCAAAGAGAGCCTGAGCAAGACGGGTTTTTCCAACTCCTGAAAGCCCAATAAGCCGAACTGCATCGGTCGCTTCCAAAAGGGTTTTCTGGATCGCTTTGATGCCGTCTAGGCCGCTAGCTCCTTCGTGGGGGAGGTTGGGGCCGTGAATTCTGATTTTGTCGTCTGAAAGATATTCTTCTTCAATGCCCTGAGGTGAAGTAGTTTCGATTTGATCTGACAGTTCCTCTTGAAAATCGAGAGGTTCTCCCTTTTGATGGAAATGCTGAACACCATCAAA
>NZ_BLVP01000018.1 GCF_013340305.1 Desulfovibrio psychrotolerans | reverse complement strand
GTGCAGAACGGCAAAAAGCCTGCCTGCGTCCTCTCCTGCCCCACGGGCACCATGAGCTTTGGCGATGAAGATGAAATGATGGCCCTTGCGGAAGAACGTCTTGCCGCGGTCAAGAAGCAGTATCCCAACGCGGTGCTGGGCAACCCCCACGATACCCGCGTGGTCTACCTCTTCCAGCAGAACCCGGTGGACTACTTCGAAAAGGCTGTGGCGGACGCAAGCCCGCAACTCATGAACCGCAAGCAGATGTTTGCGCGCATCATGGGCAGAAGCGACATGAAACGCAGTTAAAAACACCTCTCCGGCGGGCTTACTCCCGCAGGTCCGCCGGAACAGGTGTTTTTTGCAACGTATCGACAGCGGTCTCACAG
>NZ_BLVP01000017.1 GCF_013340305.1 Desulfovibrio psychrotolerans | reverse complement strand
TCCTTGACAATTAAATAGCGAGTTGGACAGAAAAGTTATCAGCTAGCGTGGTTCCGGCTTCGGTTGGAACCATTAGATACAGATTTGAACTGGAGAGTTTGATTCTGGCTCAGATTGAACGCTGGCGGCGTGCCTAACACATGCAAGTCGAACGAGAAAGTCCCTTCGGGGGCGAGTACAGTGGCGCACGGGTGAGTAACGCGTGGATAATCTACCCAAAGGTCTGGAATAACAGTTGGAAACGACTGATAATACCGGATGTACTGGAAACGGGAAAGGTGGCCTCTGCTTGCAAGCTACTGCCTTTGGATGAGTCCGCGTCTCATTAGCTAGACGGTAGGGTAACGGCCTACCGTGGCAACGATGAGTAGCAGGCCTGAGAGGGTGGCCTGCCACACTGGGACTGGAACACGGCCCAGACTCCTACGGGAGGCAGCAGTGGGGAATATTGCGCAATGGGGGAAACCCTGACGCAGCGACGCCGCGTGGAGGATGAAGGCTTTCGGGTCGTAAACTCCTGTCAAGAGGGAAGAAACCTGTGAAGAGTAATATGCTTCGCAATTGACGGTACCTCTAGAGGAAGCACCGGCTAATTCCGTGCCAGCAGCCGCGGTAATACGGAAGGTGCAAGCGTTAATCGGAATCACTGGGCGTAAAGCGCTCGTAGGTTGCTTTGTAAGTCAGGTGTGAAATCCCACGGCTCAACCGTGGAATAGCACTTGATACTGCATTGCTTGAGTTCGGGAGAGGGTAGTGGAATTCCAGGTGTAGGAGTGAAATCCGTAGAGATCTGGAGGAACACCAGTGGCGAAGGCGACTACCTGGACCGATACTGACACTGAGGAGCGAAAGCGTGGGGAGCAAACAGGATTAGATACCCTGGTAGTCCACGCTGTAAACGATGGATACTAGGTGTCGGGGGCTTGACCTTCGGTGCCGTAGCTAACGCGTTAAGTATCCCGCCTGGGGAGTACGGTCGCAAGGCTGAAACTCAAAGAAATTGACGGGGGCCCGCACAAGCGGTGGAGTATGTGGTTTAATTCGATGCAACGCGAAGAACCTTACCTAGGCTTGACATCCCTGGAACCTTCCCGAAAAGGAGGGGTGCTCTTCGGAGAACCAGGAGACAGGTGCTGCATGGCTGTCGTCAGCTCGTGCCGTGAGGTGTTGGGTTAAGTCCCGCAACGAGCGCAACCCCTATTCTTAGTTGCCATCAGGTGATGCTGGGCACTCTAGGGAGACTGCCCGGGTTAACCGGGAGGAAGGTGGGGACGACGTCAAGTCATCATGGCCCTTACGCCTAGGGCTACACACGTACTACAATGGCGCATACAAAGGGCAGCGATACCGTGAGGTGGAGCGAATCCCAGAAAGTGCGTCTCAGTCCGGATTGGAGTCTGCAACTCGACTCCATGAAGTCGGAATCGCTAGTAATCCCGGATCAGCATGCCGGGGTGAATGCGTTCCCGGGCCTTGTACACACCGCCCGTCACACCACGAAAGTTGGTTCTACCCGACATCGGTGAGCTAACCCGCAAGGGAGGCAGCCGCCTACGGTAGGGCTAATGATTGGGGTGAAGTCGTAACAAGGTAGCCGTAGGGGAACCTGCGGCTGGATCACCTCCTTTAAGGAAATTTGTCCAACTCGCTATTTACTTGCAAGGAGC
>NZ_BLVP01000016.1 GCF_013340305.1 Desulfovibrio psychrotolerans | reverse complement strand
TGATCCTGCTACAAAGTTGTGGATACCCAGTTAAGCTACTATCCTGACTCAAACAGGAGCAGTGGATGAGTAACACACGACGAATATACGATGCTGAATTCAAACGAAACGCCGTCATGTTGGCAGAAGAACCTGGGCGCACCGTTGCCGATGTTGCCGAAAGTCTGGGGATCGGCCCAGACCTCATATATCGATGGGGGCGTGAGATGCGTGGGCAAGGCCTGATTGCCTTTCCCGGCCACGGCAAACCGGCTTTGACCGATGAGCAGCGAAGAATCAAAGAGCTGGAGAAAAAGCTGAGGGATGCAGAGATTGAGCGAGACATCCTAAAAAAAGCCTTGGCCATCTTCAGCAAAGCACCGAATTGATATTCCGGATTGTACACGAAAACCGCTCGTCGTTTTCGGTGAAGAAGATGTGCCATGCTCTCCGGGTTTCACAGAGCGGTTACTACACGTGGACAGTGCGGACAGCATCAAGGCGGGCGCAGGAGAATGTGCTCCTACGGAAAAGAATTGCCGAGTTGTATGCGGAGCATGGAGGTATGGCGGGAAGTCCGATGATTACGGGTGACTTGCGTGCTGAGGAGCCATTTAGAAACGTCAGCCGCCCTCGCGTGGCGCGTCATATGCGCAGCATGGCATTGCGCTGCCGGGCAAACAGAAAATTCGTTGTAACGACGGATTCAACCCATTCAGAGCCAGTGGCTTCAAATATTTTGAATCGGCAGTTCACGGCAGTTGCTCCTAACAAGG
>NZ_BLVP01000015.1 GCF_013340305.1 Desulfovibrio psychrotolerans | reverse complement strand
CTGCTGGTGGAAGAAGGCTTTGTGCCTTCCGATCCGGACGGTGAAGGGTATGTAACCGGCAAGCTGGAAGCCACGGACGTGGATGGCGATGAACTGGCCTATTCGCTGGTGAGCGCGGCCCCTGCGGGCTTTACGCTGAACCCGGACGGCACCTACACCTTTGACGCCACCGACCCCGCCTATGACAGCCTGAAGGCCGGTCAGGTGAAGACCATGGTGGTGACCTACAAGGTGGAAGACGGCAACGGCGGTGAAGCCACTGCCAAGCTGACCATCAAGGTAACGGGCACCAACGATGCGCCCGTAGCCAACGCCCATGCGGATGTTGCCGTTGCGGAGGGGGATGCCCTGCTGCGCGGCAAGCTGACCGCCAC
>NZ_BLVP01000014.1 GCF_013340305.1 Desulfovibrio psychrotolerans | reverse complement strand
CAAGGCACCGGAGCAGGTGGGTGCAAAGGATGTTTCGCTGGGTTCCGTGAGTGTGGATTATTCCTCCAAAGACCGCCGCCAGATTAACCGCGCCACCATTGGTGAAGGCACCATCATCATTCGTTCTGATCCCAACGCAGGGCTTGAAGGGCTGAACCGCGACCTTGCCCGTGCGCAGGAGATTACCAAGGATTCCGAGACGGTTGTTTCTGTGTATATCGACCCGGCTGCAATTAAGGAAATTGC
>NZ_BLVP01000013.1 GCF_013340305.1 Desulfovibrio psychrotolerans | reverse complement strand
ATCGCTGCCATGAACGGCGACCTGACGCTGGACACCAACACCCTGACCTATGCCGACATTCACGATCACGACACGGCCAGCAATATCAGTGTGGGGGTGAGTGTATCCGGTAGCCACAACGGCGGCGTGGATGGCCCCAAGGCACCGGAGCAGGTGGGTGCAAAGGATGTTTCGCTGGGTTCCGTGAGTGTGGATTATTCCTCCAAAGACCGCCGCCAGATCAACCGCGCTACCATTGGTGAAGGCACCATCATCATCCGCTCTGACCCCAACGCAGGGCTTGAAGGGCTGAACCGCGACCTTGCCCGTGCGCAGGAGATTACCAAGGATTCCGAGATGGTTGTTTCTGTGTATATCGACCCGGCTGCAATTAAGGAAATTGCCAGCGGGTTTGAGGGGATTGTCGAGGGATTCAAGAGCGCAGGTGAAGAGCTCCAGCAGTTAGCCCGGGAATATAAAGCGCTCACAGCTGCCCTCCCTCCTGACATGAAGCACTTGGGCGAAGCTGGCCTTTCGGCCATGCAGAATATGATACGCGGAGGAGCAAAGGATCAGGATATAGCCGCACTAATGAAGGATCCTGAGTTTCAAAATGTTTTAACTCAACTGGCTGATGTTCAGTACGCTCTTGATAATGGCGGTATAAATTCCATATACCAAGAAAAAGGTGCAACGCGAATTGAGAATGGCGAGCTGTATTTAGATATATATCTAAACGCTCCAACTCCTGTTGGCGTCATGGTTCTAACTGCTCTAGGTTCTGCAAAAGATTATTTTGAAAGCATTCCATACAAAGAAGAAGCTGCGCTGGCCTTGCTTGGATTGCAAACTCTACTTGTCGGTCCAATTAAAACAGCAATTTCAGTTGCGGGAGACATTGCTAAGGATACAATTGTTGGAGGATATATTGAGCAGGCTAAGACAGAGATTGCGACAGAAATTGCTTCTCAGCTTCGGTATAATTTGTCATCATCTATAGTGGCTCCAAATGTTGATAGCTTTGGGTTTAGAGATCAGTTCGAAAATGATGTTGCTGCAGCAGAGTTTGGAATAAGCATTTTAGCCGGGAGCATTGGCGCGATTGTCGGCAGCAAGGCATCCCTTGGGGGTGGCGGCGTTGGTGCGGGGAGTGTTAAGCTCTCATACGACAAGGCAACGAAAACATGGACCTCGCCAGCTGGTTTGGTGTATGGAGTTGATAGGAAGTTTGGAAATAGAATTCAGCATGTTCTTGCGCATGGAATAGAGGACAAAACAAAGCCAATACATAGTGTGTTTAACGTCTCGAAAGACCAGATTCTTGGAATGGTTGATGAGGCTTGGAGAACGCGAGGAACTGGATTGCTTGATAAAGGGAAAATTGTCCATGTTGTGGATATGGGTAGAATTGTTGGCACCAAAGGAGAACGCTATATAAAGATAGTTACGATCCCTGGAACAGGTGAAATTGTCACAGCGTTTCCAGTAAAATAGGATGTTTTTATGATAGATCGAATTGACGTAGATAAAAAAGGTGTAGTTTGCTGCACATCTCTTTACGATGGAAGAATAGAGAAGGTTTTGCTAAAGCAGAATATGATAATAATTTATGTTTGCGAAGAATGTGAAACGACCTGGCTAAGCTTGGAAGATGTGTTTGATGAAACAAAATGCTATTCATTCATGCCATACATAGAGTCGCTAGGCATGTACACTAAAGGTGAGAAGCCAGACTGGGATAGTATTTTAAAAGTAGTTGGGCATGTACAAATCAGTGAGATTGATGACATTGCAAAAAAGCATAATATATCAGTCTATAAATTGAAATAGCCCGACTCAATATGGTGATCTGTAGTGGTTCATGCTTGTCAGCGTGTACAAAGATAGTATGTACAGAGATAGTATCCACTGACTGTACAGAGATAGCATTCGCCAGCTTTCTCTCTTTTCATCGATACGCCATTAAGGCTGCCCTTTCCGGGCAGCCTTTCTCCATTCCTCCTCCTTCCAAGCCCCCATGCCGCCATCAGCCTTGCCAACAACAAGGGCGACCTTGGGGGCGTGTTCAAGGACCTGATATCGGAACGGGCGGTCCGCTCTCTTGCGACATCTATTCTCACGGCCGCCATTATCGCGGGTGTGGATGCCACATTCTTCAAACCCGAAATGGCAGATGCAGCAGACAAGGCCACAACGATAGGAGACCATATATCCAATGTTGTTGCCGACCTGCCGGGTGCTATCCAGCAAGGCGTGGTACACGGCACCATCTCCGGCGCTGTGGATACCGCCATAAATGGTGGCGATCTGGGTCAGAACCTGCTTGGCAGCATACAGGGGGCGATTGTTTCGGAGATTGGGGCATCCGCTGCCACGGAAATTGGAGCGGCACATCATAACGGCAACATCAATAAGGCAGCACAGTATATTGCCCATGCAGCCCTTGGCGGAGCAATGGATTTGGCTCTTGGCGGCGATGGGGCCTCTGGAGCTGTTGGAGCGGTAGTTGGTGAAGCTGTAGGGGAGATGCTGTACAGCTCTAAAGAGACAGAAGTAACGGATTTTGCCAAACGGGTCATCGAGGGAAGGACGGATCAGCTACAGCGCGACCAAATGGCTCAGAGCCTTCAAAAATTCAAAGCAGATGGCGTTAACATATCTGCACTTGTTTCCGGGATAGCGGCAGCCCTGCTTGGAAAAGATGTTAACATTGCATCAATGACAGGCGCAAACGCAGCAGAGAACAATGCCCTTGCAACAATTGCAGCATTGTTATGTGTGGTTTTTGCTGCATACGCAACGGTTGAAGGTGGTGGCGATGTTGTTGCAGGGATTCGTCGGATTGGTGCTGGCGACGACACGGCTTCCAAACTCGTAGAGTCTGGGTTGCTCGCCGCAGGCGAGCTTGCATACGAGGTTGCCCCGGAGCAGACCGAATGGGTGCTAAGCCAGCTTTCAGTGCTAGGGGCTGGGGCTGATGCCATTGTCACGTATGTGGATGATAAAACGGGTAATACCGTCAGCGCCTACTGGAGTTCGCTGAGCGAGGATGACAGGAACCTGATTAAAGGCCTTGGCGTAGGAGCATCATTCGTCGTAGGGAATGCAAATTGTGGTTCTCTTTTCCAGAAGGTTGGCTCTAAGTTCGCAAGCTCCAAGGCACTTACGACAGCCTCTAAGCTAGAGGATGCGGCAGAGGCGCTTGGGGAGGTGGCGGTCGTCAGTGCCGGGAAGGCAAGTGCTACGGTTGTCGATCTGGCGGAAACAGGTATTCAGTGGGGGAAGGGAATCCAAGGACAGGGAATGCCCTTTGAAAACTACATCGCATCGCTTTTACCCGCTGAAACGCGCTTGCCCGCGAATTTCAAGACGTTTGACTTCTTCGATGTTGAAACAGGCCTTGCAACTAGCGTAAAAACTTTGGACACAGCAACCGCTGCGAAGATCGCTAATCCCAGTCAGGTGTATTATTCCCTGAAAAGTAATGTGGATGCGGCAGCAAATTTCAGCTACGCAAGGATGCTAGAAGCTGAAGTAAAAGCAGCGCAAATTGTGGCTCGTGAACTGAAAGTAGCCATTCCCGATAACACAACTCCTGCGCAATGGATGGAGATCAACAAGGCGATTCAGTATGGGCAAAGTAAGGGTGTTACAGTTATGATCACGGTGGTCAAATGAGTGAAGTAACGAGAGGCTACTGGGCGGCTGTCGTATGCAATGCCGATTTTATTTGTGTAGACACATTTTCGGGTTATCGAGGTGGAGACCGTCGCGACCCGAAGGGTAAGCAACACTTATTATCTCCTGAGGCCAATGACCTGGAACTTGGAGAAGCCGTAGTGGATGCTCTGGCGCATAGTCGTTGGATCCTCCCTAGCCGCCGGGAGGGTAGCACATATCCTGAAGGCGTTGAGTTTGATATGTCTCTCTACGACTACAAGGCGAACTACCCCTTATGGGTAAACGCCCTGATGGAGCGCTACGGATACAAAAACAAACGAGCTCTGTTCAAAAATATGAAAAATGTGAGCATTGAGAGCAAAAACGGCATATTGACGTTGATCCCCACGCACCATGCAAAACTGGAAGCATGGGAAGGTGTTGTCGAAGAGGCACGGGTGGTGATTCCAGCCACAAGCTCCCCTGAAGAAATTGGTGCAGCGTTGCGCCTTGCCCTGAGCCGCTGCACGTAGTTGTTGGCCCGGTCGTGTGCCGGGCTTTTCTTATGCGACTCCGTGTTAAGTAGTGAATAGGGCCTGTAAGAGCGGGGATGGAAGTTGCCTGCCCCTTGGCGCAATCAGCTTCGAATTGCCTACTAAGGCTGCCCCTTTCCGGGCAGCCTTTTTCATTTCTTACCCTTCTCTGCGGCCAAGCCGCTGCTGCGCTGGGAGGGGACCCAAATGCCGCAGCGGCGCTCGTCGCGTTGGAAATTGCCGATAAGGCCATAACAGCCTGCGATGCGTGGGAGCTTGCCCAAGCCATCTCAGAAGGAGATGGAGAGAAGGTCGAAGCGAAGGCCTTGGAGATTGGGGTTAGCTTGGCTACGGATGCCATTCCGGGCAATGTCGTCATGATCAAGCTTGGCAAGGCCCTGCACGTCTTGGGCTTGGGCACGGTCGGGACCAAGATTGTTGCCAAGGTGGGCGGGAAGGTTGATGATGTATTAGTTTCTCTTGTTGGGCATGACGGTGTTGGGCTTCTTCTCGCTGTTGAAGAAAAGTACGGAAATCGTCTTTGGACGACCGGTAAGCCCGGCAGCAGTAGCGTAAATGCTGCGGAGCATTGGAATAAGCATGGCGGTGAGTTCGCTGACATTAACTCTGTTGATCAATATGTTGAGAGAGCACACTCTATGTTTACTGGGACCCAAGGCAGCACTCTGACCGTTGTTCGAACTAATGGAGAAGTAGTAAAATATCATCCTCAATCGAATACGATAGCAGTCTTTTCAGAAGATGGTATTCCCAAAACGATGTTTAAGCCAGATGCATCTGTACACGGCATGTCTTCTAATCTGGAATACTTTTACAGTCAGGGGAGGTAACGCAATGAAGAGGACAAGGTGTTTAGGTGTGTTTAGAGATTCTGATTATGTTGAGGTAGATGAAGTCGACTTAAGAAAGTGTCGAGTGTGTGGCGAGTATAGCGAAGATTATTATCCATGGGGAGAGAGCGGAGATATGCCTACGTTCGATTTGTGCTCGTGTTGTAAGGTTCAGTTTGGATATGAAGATGTCTCTATAAAGTCTATTGTTGCATATAGAAATAGATGGATGTCTCATTGTAAAAATGTTGTATTTTGTAATGATATGTATTTAGAATATGATGATATACTTAGACGAATACCACAAGTTTTTTTGAATAGTCAGACGTAGGTGTCGTTGTGTCTGCTCAGTATGGCAAATAACGATCTGGATAACTCTCTAGTTGAAGCCAGCATTTTGATAAACCCAAGATGTAGGATAATGAGAGCTTGTGAGAGTGTTCCTATGTTGCTGGAGGGCTGTTGGCAAGAATTTCTGAGAGATTCTTCTCTGTCCGGTATGATTGTCTCTCTTGTGGTCCATAGCTGCGGCATCGCTCCGAACTACTAATTAAGGCTGCCCCTCCCCGGGCAGCCTTTTTTCAATTCTTACCCTTCCCTGCGCCCAAGCCGCCATCAGCCTTGCCAACAACAAGGGCGACCTTGGGGGCGTGTTCAAGGACCTGATATCGGAACGGGCTGTCCGCTCTCTTGCGACATCTATTCTCACGGCCGCCATTATCGCGGGTGTGGATGCCACATTCTTCAAACCCGAAATGGCAGATGCAGCAGACAAGGCCACAACGATAGGAGACCATATATCCAATGTTGTTGCCGACCTGCCGGGTGCTATCCAGCAGGGCGTGGTACACGGCACCATCTCCGGCGCTGTGGATACCGCCATAAATGGTGGCGATCTGGGTCAGAACCTGCTTTCTGGCATGCAGGGAGCGGTGGTTGCGGAGATTGGTGCAGCAGTAGCTTCGGAAATTGGAACAGCATTCAGGGAAGGTGATATAAACCGAGCGAGCCGCTATATAGCGCATGCGGCTCTGGGCGGAGCGATGGATGTTGCCCTTGGGGGCGACGGTGTTTCAGGGGCAGTTGGTGCCGTGGTTGGGGAAGCGACTGCGGAACTGTATTTGGCCAATCGGCTTAAGCACGGATTTACAAGTGAAGATATCCCGAAACTTGAGAAGGATGGGGTTGATTTTGCCAAGTTGGCAGCTGGAATTTCAGCCGCTCTAATCGGCGGGGATGTTAACGTTGCGGCGGCAACTGGGGAAAATGCTGCCCGGAATAATGCTCTCGACACCCTGATGGATGCCCTTTTTGTTTTGTATGATGCCGGAAAGATCGGTTATGGCTACTATGTCGGTGATGACGGATTGGTTAAGGAGGGATGGGTTGACTTGGGCGCTGACGCGGCGGCTTTGTTAATTCCTTGTGTGCCTGCGGGAATTACCAAGATTAAGCGTGGAGCAGAATTAGCTTCCAAGATTGATACGGCTGAAGATGCTGTTAAGGTTGCTGAGAAGGGATCTGCTGTCATTCATGATATTGACAAAGCATCTGACGCATATAAGATTAGCCATCCTGTTGTTGATTTGCCGAGAGGAGGTAGTGCAGGATCTAAGTCAAAAGACGCTAGCGATACATATCATAGCTTCAGTGATATTGTTGATAACTATGCACAATACGCAGAAAAATTTGAAATATCATCAACAAGCAAGTCTGGTGAGAAATTTGTTTCAGATTTATATCAAATACAAGGGACTATGAAGATTGAAACAGCAAAAGTTGTTGACGGTGTAAATGTTAGTGTTTGGACGCATAAGGATGGAGTTTTTGAGTGGATTGTTAGTGGCGACAAGGTTACGCATAGAGCGTTTGTGCCTAATGGCAAAGTTTCTGGGGTTGCAAACCAGTTTTTGAAAAAATGACGAGAGTATGTATGAATTTTTGGAATGTTTTATATTGGAGTAGAATATCTGGACGTGTTTCTTTTGATGATGTTGTGAAGTATGCATATGATGTGTGTGCCACACAGCCTGTTGTCGATGGCCCGCTGCTTGATTTGGTTACACACAAATCTGATGAAATTGATGACATTTGTCTGATTAGTTGTTTTATTGATGATATCAAGTGTAGTCTATTGGAATTTGTTGACTATTGCTTGAATTGTATAATTATCGATGCAGATGTTTTGAGTAGAGATATTCAATATAAAACAGATGCGTTGCTTGTTGACATAATAGCTTTCGCGACAAGCAAGTATGTTGATCAAAATATTCATGGTGTGTTGCACGATGTGTTTGATATTATTCGACAGCTGAATCCGTATGACAACAGGTATGATTGTTTTGAAAATGAAATAGATGATGTTGTCGACTCTCTCTCAAGAGAGTTGTCCCGGTGGTGTAGCGAAGGCGATGTGTAGCAAGCGATGTTGCCATCAGGCTTGCTGTACAAAGATAGTATTGTACAGAGATGGTATTTATTTGGCACACCATCTTTGAAACAATGACTGCACAGAGTTAAGCCACTATCCTGACGCAGCCACCAACCTCGAATTGCAATCAAGGCTGCCCCTATTCGGGCAGCCTTTTTAATTTTTCGGTCGTTATCCAGGCGGTCTCTCCGTTACCCAGACAAAGGAGCATACGGAGACAGAAACGCCTGTCACCTCGACCGTATATGCCGGTAACAATGTAGCCCTGAAGGCGGATGAGGATATCACCATTCAGGGTGCGCAGGTGTATGCGGGCAATGACGTAGCACTGGAAGCCGGGCGTGACCTAACCATAGAATCTGCCACCGGGGGCATGCGCTACAGCACAGACAGCGTGTCCGCATCTGCGGGTGGGGGCATAAAGGCCAATGTAGGCGCAAACGGTGGAGGCGTGGGAGCAAATGCCTATGCCTCGCTCAGCGGCTCGGGCAGTGACTATGAATCTACCTATCATCGCAATGCCGCTGTGGTGGCGGAACAG
>NZ_BLVP01000012.1 GCF_013340305.1 Desulfovibrio psychrotolerans | reverse complement strand
TGATCCTGCTACATATTTGTGGAGAGCAGGTTAAGCCACTTTTTGATATGCCTGACTGTTTTCGTATTCTGCCGGAGACATCCAGCCATTTGATGAATGCCGTCTCCTGCGGTTGTAGTAGGCTTCGATGTATTGGAACAAAGCCAACTCTGCCTCGTAACGGGTCAAAAACTTATGATGCCGTATAAACTGCGTTTTAAGTGTGTGGAAGAACGACTCGGCGACCGCATTATCCCAGCAGTTGCCCTTCCTGCTCATGCTTTGAATACAGCCACTTTGCTTGAGTCTTACCCTGAAATCCTTGCTCGCATATTGGATGCCACGATCGCTGTGAACCACCAGTCCGGCAGCAGGCCTGCGACGCACGATTGCCTTTTGAAAGGCGTGTATAACGGAGTGCCGTTCCAGTGAATCGCTGAGATCCCATCCCACAACAAGCCGTGAATACAAATCAATAAAGACCGTAAGGTAGTGCCACCGTCTTCCGACTTTGAGATAGGTGATGTCCGTCACCCACGCCTTGTTAGGAGCAACTGCCGTGAACTGCCGATTCAAAATATTTGAAGCCACTGGCTCTGAATGGGTTGAATCCGTCGTTACAA
>NZ_BLVP01000011.1 GCF_013340305.1 Desulfovibrio psychrotolerans | reverse complement strand
CGTCGTGTGTTACTCATCCACTGCTCCTGTTTGAGTCAGGATAGTAGCTTAACTGGGTATCCACAACTTTGTAGCAGGATCAGAGAATCAAATGAAGCAGGCGACTCAATAAAGCGCAGAGCCGTTTGGGCGTGCTGTATGCATGCTCGGATGGGGTTTACTCATCCTTGCTGAACCGGATGGAGGCGGCAAGGGAGACAACGAGAATGGAACCGATGTTGTGCGTTACCGCGCCGAGGATGGGGGTGAGCAGCCCCATGGAGCTGGCAACGAGGGCAATGGCGTTTATGCCGAAGCTGAGCAGGATGTTTATGCGTATGATGCGGGACATTTTGCGGCCAAGACGGACGAGGAAGGGCAGAAGGTCCAGCCTGTCGTTCATGAGCACGATGTCGGCCGTTTCCAGCGCCACATCGGCTCCGCGCAGCCCCATGGCGATGCCTGTGGAGGCTGATTTGAGGGCGGGGGCGTCGTTGATGCCATCGCCGACATAGACCACGCTGTCATTACCGTACGCGGAGATGGCGTTCAGCTTTTCGCCGGGCTTCTGGGCGGCGTGGTACTGCGTTATGCCTACCTCTTCCGCAATTTTGCGCACCGAGTGCGGCTGGTCTCCGGAAAGGATGACCAGATCGCGTATGCCCTCTGCCCGCAGGGCGGCGACGGTTTTTGCCGCTGTGCTTCTGGGGGTATCTTGCAGGCTGATGGTGCCTGCTGTTGTGCCGTCTACCAGCACGTCTACATTGGTATAGCCGTTTTCATCCGGGGTGGCGGAGGCCGCTATTTCCACCTTCTGCCCGGCGACAAGCCCGCATATGCCGCGCCCCGGCTCGGTATGAATATCGCCCGCCGCCTCAAAGGCGTAGCCCATGGTTTTGGCCTTGTTCACAATGGCAATGCCCAGCGGATGCAGGCTGCCCTTTTCTACCGAGGCGGCCATGCAGAGGACGCTTTGCTCATCGTGGCCATTTGCAGGGCGCACGGCGATGATCTGCGGTTCGCCGCTGGTGATGGTGCCTGTTTTGTCGAAGAAGAAGGCGGAGGCTGCGGCCACGTTTTCCAGATATTTACCGCCCTTGATGAGGATGCCGGACTTGGCGGCCCTGCCGATGGCGGCCACGGTGGAAACCGGGCTTGCCAGCAGGAACGAGCAGGGGCAGCCCACGATGAGCACGGTGATGGAGCGGGTGATGTCGCCGGTGACAAGGTAGGTGAGCACGGCAATGCCCAGCACGATGGGCGTGAACCACGCGGCGTATCTGTCTACGATTTTGCCGCTGTCTGTCTTCTGCAATTCGGCGGCGTTCACCATCTGGATGATTCTGCCTATGGTGGAGTCGTCGCCCACCCTGTCTGCGCGGACCTTTATGAATCCGTTCACACACAGGGTTCCGGCGTATACGGCGTCTTCCACGCCCTTGTCCACGGGGATGGATTCGCCGGTTATGGAGGCTTCGTCCACCGAGGTGCCGCCCGCGATGATGGTGCCGTCTACCGGGATGGTGTCGCCGGCCCTGATGACGAGGATATCTCCCCGCGTGACGCGCTTTACGTCCGTGACCATCTCTTTGCCGTCCACTTCCAGCACCGCCGTGGTGGGGGTGACTTCCACCAGCGCGCGGATGGAGTTTCTGGCACTGTCGCTGACCGCTTCTTCAAGGAGTGCGCCGAAGACCATGATGGCGCTGACGATGGCGCCTTCCAGATAGTTTCCGGTGAGGAGACAGGCGATGATGGCGATGCTTACCAGCTCGTCTACGTTGATTTCTCTGGCCCACAGGCCCTTGGCGGCCTTTGCGATGATGGGCAGCCCGTTTATGGCGATGGAGATGAGCAGCAGGATGCTGCCCCATGAAAGGTTGGCCGGAAAAGGCGAGGGAGTCTCCATGAGGGCAAGGGCTACGGGTATGGGCAGGACGCCGCAAACCACTCTGGCAAAGTCTTGAGAACGGAATATTTCCCGGTAGATATGGAGATCTGCGTGGCGGCCTATCATGAATCGGCTCCTGTTTAGTTTGAGTATCAAAGTATATGCGGAGGGGTAGCACCAAGATTGTTCAGCCGTCAAGTTGTTTGATGGGCGAAGCAGTTTGGAGGACGAAACCGTTTGGCGCATGGGGTGTATGAAGGGGGGAAGGGGCGGGAAAGATCGGGAAAGGTTGGCGGGAATGCCTAGGTAAGCGGTTATTGACAGGGCATCCGGCCCGCAGGTATAGCTTGCCTCAGAAAAAGGGAGTACGCCGCGCTGCTGCGCAAGGTTGAGTGCTTTGCGTACGTTTTTGTGCGCTTGGTCCTGAACACGCTCGGCGGTTTGCACTGTACCCTTTCGGGATGGCCCGCGGATGACGTTGTTTTAACAATTTGCGGGTCGGTAAGAATAACTTTTTAGCAGCTTTGGCGAGGATAGTGGATGCGTACCTATAAGGATTCTGTTCGTTATGCATAGCAAGGGCTGTTGCATAACAACGTAGTTATTACGGCAATAGCCCTTGCTCGTTCCTGATACATCATTAGGAGGAGCATAATGGGCTACAAGAATGCGAAATGCGTGCTGCCGCAGCATGTGCTGTGTGCCGTGCAGGAGTTTATAGACGGTGAGTACCTGTATATTCCCCGCAAGGAGGAATGCAGGAAACAGTGGGGAGAGGCTTCGCGGAGCCGCCAGCGGCTGCTTGCCCGGAACAGGGAGATAGCCGCAGGGCGCAGGAACGGGGTGACCGTTCCGGAGCTTGCGGAGCGGTATTATCTTTCCGTCAAGGCTGTGTATAAGATACTCGCCGCCATGAACAGAAACTGACGCAGAAGCGTCCCGGATATTCCGGGGCGCTTTTTTGTTTATGAAAGGAATGGTGGGGTGCGTCCTGCGCTCGGGCGGTGTATGTGCAGTGGAAAGGCTGAGGCTGCTTGGGCTGGCTGTGGCTGCCCGTGCGTTTGCGGGAATATGGAAGAAGTGGTTGGCGGCATTTGATAGCCGGGGGCGGTATGGCAGTGTGTGCCGGACAAGCTGGTTACTGGCGTGTGCCGGTGCAGTTTTGCCTGTGGGCAATGCCATTTTACTGGTGAACAGATGGCGTTTTGCCTGAGAACGATGCCATTGTATTGGTGCGCCGGGGTCACGTCATTCATGTGCCGTTCATGTGTAACTGTAAGGAGTTTGCAACAGTGGATATTCCACGGATTTTCAACATAACAGAAAGTGCTCACCGCATTCACAATCCGTTCACACCGGAGAAATTTGCCACGCTGGGCGAGGCGTTGCGGCTGGAACCCGGCACGCGGGTGCTCGACCTGGGAAGCGGCTCCGGTGAGATGCTCTGCACGTGGGCACGCGATTACGGAATTACCGGCACCGGGGTGGACATGAGCCAATTGTTCTCCGGGCAGGCAACGCGCCGCGCCGAGGAACTTGGCGTTGCCGACCGGGTAGAGTTCATTCACGGCGACGCTGCGGGCTATGTGGCTGACGAGAAGGTGGGTGTGGCAGCCTGTGTGGGGGCAACGTGGATTGGGGGCGGCTTTGCCGGAACCATTGATCTGCTGGCTCAGAGCCTTGCTCCCGGCGGGATTATCCTTATCGGCGAGCCGTACTGGCGGCAGTTGCCGCCGACGGAAGAGGTTGCCAAGGGGTGCCTTGCCCATTCGGTTGCGGATTTTCTGCTGCTTCCTCAGCTGATCAGGTCGTTCGGCGACCTTGGCTACGACGTTGTGGAAATGGTTCTGGCGAATCAGGACGGCTGGGACAGGTATGAGGCGGCCAAGTGGCTTACCATGCGCCGCTGGCTTGAGACGAACCCCGATGATGAACTCGCGGGAGAGGTGCGGGCGCAACTGACCTCTGAACCGGAGCGTTATTCTTTGTACACGCGCGAGTATATGGGCTGGGGCGTGTTTGCGCTGATGGCGCGGTGATACGTGTGTGCTGATGGCGCGGTGAGACGTGTGCGCTGATGGCGCGGTGCCAAGAAGAAGAGGAAGAGGAGAAGAGGCTTATGGATGAGTATCAGTTGCTTGCGGACCTGCATGAGGGAACCGCTCGACAGGGGCCGGGCGGAGAGACAGAGACGCTTCTGGCCATGAACCTTGCCGGGCTGGACAGCTCGCACCCGCTGCGCATTGCGGACATAGGCTGCGGAACCGGGGCTTCTTCCGTTCTGCTTGCCGGGAAGCTGGATGCGCATGTTGTGGCGGTGGACCTGTTTGCGGAGTTTTTGGACCAGCTTGGCCCCAGGGCCGCCGCAGCCGGAGTGGCGGACCGCATAACCACCCTTGCCTGCTCCATGGATGCCCTGCCGTTCCGGGAGGGGGAGTTTGATGTTGTATGGTCCGAAGGGGCCGCCTACTGCATGGGGTTTGAGGCGGCGGTTTCGGCATGGAGGCGGTTTCTTAAGCCGGGGGGAGTGCTGGCTGTTTCCGAAATCACATGGCTGGGCGCGGCCCGTCCGTCCGAGATTCAGGAATACTGGGAGCGCGAATACCCGGAAATAGATGTGGCCTCTGCCAAGATGGGGGTTATGGAGCGGTGCGGCTACAGCCCGGAAGGGTATTTTGTCCAGCCGCCGCATTGCTGGCGGGAGCACTATTACCGCCCTTTGGAAAGGCGTTTCGACAGCTTTCTTGCCCGGCATGGCTGCTGCGGCGCGGGTGAGCAGGGTGGTGGGGCCAGTCAGGCCAATCAGGTCGGTCAGGGGAAGCAGGCTCAGGCCGTTATTGATGCGGTGAAAGCCGAAATTGCCCTGTATGAGCAATATGGCGCGTATTACGGCTACGGCTTCTATGTGGGGAGAAGGCTCTGAGGGGGGATGGCTGTGGGGTTGTTTAAGAAAAATTTGTTGTCATTTATCCGTTATCTTGAATAGTGATGCAGGATATGTAGATGGGTTCTTATAGCCTATGGCGCGATCCAGATAATGTGTTTTACAAGTGTTGCATGGAGGAAGGGGAATGTCCATTCCTGTAGATTTTGCAATTGTATTCATTTGAATGTCTAGGTGGTGAAATATAGCCTCGTAATACTTGTTGCATTGGTATATTTCCTTGTTATACTTATTAAAAATGATTTCGCGTATTGATGAGCAAAATAGTTAGATCATTTCATAGTGTTCTGTGAGAATTGGTTTTATTTTTCTATCTTTGCTTATAATATACTCAACGCCAGCTTTGTCTTTTGCTTTTTTTTCGTTGTAAGCATTGTCAATTATTTCTTTTGGTAGTATAAAGTTTATTGATTTGAGTTTGGTTTTATAGTTAATTGTAGCACTCCATTTGAATTCAAAGTCTGCTCCGTGGTTCAGTCTGTTCCGTGCGAATATGATGCTGTTGTGGCAGGCGTTGTCAATCGTTCTCTTGTATAAATCAGAGAATTCATGTTTTAAATCATATGTTTTCTGTAGTATTTTTTCGTTTTCCATTATTGCATATGTTAAAGATGAGTATCCAAAGAAAAGTAAGTTGATAATGTTTTGGAAAAAATCAATAATTTCACTGCTAGAGCTTCTGCTTGCGCTTGATTTGCCAAAATATGATTCAGTGCATTTGTCGATCTCGCTGTCTATGTTCTGTTTAAATAATTTTAGTTTAAAGTATAATTTTTGAAAGTTGCATATGTCTTGGTATGTTGTGTATCCTTTATGTTTTCTGAGTATTTTGTTCATGTTGTTAGAGTTTCTCATATATAAATGTGTGACAGTGTCCTTTTCCCAAGGTTCATTTCCAAGAAAATTTTCAATTTTAGAAAGCTGAAATGTTTTTCTCTATGGTCATCAATTCTTTTAAGTGCCATTCTTAGCAGCTCATAGTTTGCAGATCTATGCATATTATCTCTCGTTATTTCTTGATGATTCTTTTGATTTTTTGTTGTCTTTGAGTTTCACTTAGGAAGTGTAAGAATGATTCATGTCTTATATTAGCATTTAATGTATATATCAATTAAATATGAAATTAAAAATGATATGTGAAAAATATCCGTATCTATGAGTCTAATTAATATTTGACCAGTCAATACAATGTTTTTGATCTCATGTCAGCCTTATTTAGAGAAATTTTCAGATAGCTCGCATTGTTTCGGGCGAAGAACTTCTCCTCTTGCTTTCTCCGCACGCAACTTGTTTGGCGAAAGAGGATTGGCTGGCAATAGATGCACCTTTGAGTGCTGATTCCGTCCAGCGTACCGCACGATCACCTGCATAGCAAGAGATAGGGGCTCTGCTATACGGCATAAGATGCCAAATGTTATTGGTAGGATACAAGGAAGTGGTGAATGATGTCGGTGCGTTATTTCGCCTAGCCCTGCGCAACGTGTGCTGTCCTAACATGAGGTTATCATGCGCTTGAGGCAGGCAGACTTGCTAAATGCGAGTCCCCGAACCACGAAAAAAGCCGCTATCTTTCGATAACGGCTTTTTTCGTTCTGTGGCGTCCCCAAGGGGATTTGAACCCCTGTCGCCTGCGTGAAAGGCAGGTGTCCTGGGCCAGGCTAGACGATGGGGACGCGTGGGGCGCATGACGAAGCGGGCGTTTGCCGCGCGGCGTTGCATGGCGCGATGGGGTCTATAGGCAAAGCAGCGGGGTATGTCAACGAATTTTCGCGCCGAGGAGATGCGCTGCCCTTGACCCTGCGCGGCGGGTGCTTATGTATAGGCTGTGGACGGACAGAGTATCCCTTCTGGAGATATATGGCGGAAACCATAACGGAGGGTAAGCCAGATTAATTCTGACAATCAGTTCCACGGCGAGAGAATCTGCTGCTGAAGACACGCCCCGCGAGCCGGTGCCACCGGGCACGACAGGCCGGGGAGAGCATACCCGCTCAAGGAAATTTCAGGCAGATTCTCTCTTTTTGTGTGCGCCTGTCCGGGAAGTGTCTTGGTTTTGACGGGCAGGGCTTGTGCCGGAATATGCGCTGAGCCTGCACAGAACCGTACGGGGTTTGACACGCAGAATCCCTTGCGCTTGCACAAAATTTCGCTATGCTACCTCCCCACAACACCGGGTCTGAATGCAGCATTTGGGCACAGCATTCGGGCACGATATTCTGGAGCAAACCGGGGCATAGCGAATGACCAGACTTGAACCGCTTACCAACCTCTTCGACATGCTGCATCATTATTGGGAAAACCCCAAAATGCAGCGCAGGGTCGCCAAGCTGCTCATCATCATCTTTCTGGGCAGTCTGTTCGGAATTGAACTGCGCCGGCAGGGACTGCTGCCGGAACCTCTTGCCTCCATAACTCCGGACAATCATTTCCATGCGGCCAATCTGGCCTTTTCCATGCTGCTTGTGCTGGAGGTGATGAGCCTTGTCTTTGTGCTGCCCCAGTCGGTGACCAAATCGCTGGGCAAGCAGTTTGAGATACTCACGCTTATTCTGCTCAGAAACTCCTTTAAGGAACTGAGCCACATGCACGAACCCATTGATGTGGTGCAGGATCTGGAGGCCATATTGCACGTGCTGACCTCCAGCATGGGGGCGCTGGTGGTGTTTATCCTGCTGGGGCTGTATTACCGCATGCACCGGTATCAGGGCTATCTGCGTGATCCCATGGAGATGCTGCACTACGTGATGGCCAAGAAGGTTCTGGGGCTTGGCCTGTTTGTGGTCTTTGTCGCCATAGGCGGCTACAATATTTGGGATTTTGCGGTTAACGGCGAGAAGAACGAATTTTTTCACACCTTCTACACGGTGCTGATCTTTGCGGATATTCTGCTGGTGCTGATCGCGCAGCGGTATATGCCCAGCTTTCATGCGGTGTTCCGCAATTCCGGCTATCTTATTGCCACGCTGTTCATACGCATAGCCCTGTCTGCCCCGCCGTACTACGATGCGGCGGTGGGCATAGGCGCGGCGGTGTTTGCGCTGGCGGTGACCTATGCCACCAATGTGTTCCATTCTGGTTCGCTTACGTCCGTTGCGCCGCAGCCGGCGCCCAAGGACGGCAGGGACGGCAGGGACGAGAAGAACGAGAAGAACGAGAAGGAAGCCGTGCATGGCTGATAGGCCCTGCGGAAGGTTGCACACAGACGAAAGAAACGCGCGCCGCAGTCGTATGATTGCGGCGCGCTTTGCGTTTGGGAGAGGGCGGGTATTCCGCTAGCCTTGCAGCCTGGCGATGATGGCCTTGGCCGGGATGAGGCCGGTGGCGGCGGCGGAGACAATGTTGCCCGCCACGCCGGGGCCGTCTCCGGCCACGAACAGGCCGGAAACACTGGTTTCCAGATCGTTGCTTGTCTCTACCTGCGTGGCGAAGAACTTGATCTCCGGCGCGTAGAGCAGGGTGTTGTCATCGGCTATGCCGGGGATGACGTAGTTGAGCTGGGCCAGACCTTCCACAATGTTGGTGACGATGCGTTCCGGCAGGGCCATGGCTATGTCGCCGGGGACCACGTTGGTAAGGGTGGGCTCTATGTTGCCGTTGCGGATGCGTGTCCATGTGGAGCGTCTGCCCCGGCGCAGGTCGCCCAGACGCTGCAGGATGGGCTTGCCCCCGCCGATGATGGTGGCAAGCCTGCCTATGGCGGTGCCGTAGCCGGTGTTGTCGGAAACCGGGTCGGTGAGCACCACCTTGGACAGGAAGGCGAAGTTGGTGTTCTCTGACTTCTTGTCGCGGAAGGCGTGGCCGTTCACGCACACGAAATCCTGATAGTTTTCCAGCGCGATGAACCCGCCGGGATTGGTGCAGAAGGTGCGGGTCTGGTCATCATAGCGCTTGGTGCGCACAAAGAAGGTGGGGTCGTAGACCACATCGGTGATGTCGCGCATGACATCGTTGTGCGTTTCTACGCGCACGCCCACTTCTATGCCGCGCTGCGAAACGTTAAGTCCGTATTCGCGGCACACCTCGCCCACCCAGTCCGCTCCCACGCGTCCGGGGGCAAGAATGACCGCCTGCGCCTCGTAGCGTCCGCGCGTGGTCTCCACGCCCGTGACCCTGCCTTCGTGCGCGAGCACCTTTTTGACTTCCTCTTCACAGCGGATGACCACGCCGCGCTGTTCCAGATGCGCGGACATGGCGTGTATGTGGTCCGGCAGGCAGTCGCTGCCGAGATGCTTCTGTTTTATGAGCAGCAGTTCTATGCCGTTTTTGCGGGCTTCTTTGCGGATGGACCGGGCGCGCTCCATGTCTGAGGGGTAGGCGGGGCCGTCCATGTTGAAGGCGTTGAAGATGGCTTCGGTTTCATCGATGAGCCGCTCTGCTGCGCTGACGGGCATGAACTGCGTGAGGTCGGTTTTGCCGAGCTTGTGGATGTAGTTGAGTTTGCCGTCGGAAAAGAGCCCGCCCCCGCCGATGCCGGAAAGGATGTGGCAGGGCTTGCACTTGATACACGTCTGCGTCTTGCCGATGGGGCAGTTGCGCTGCTTGGCGGGCTTGCCCCGGTCTATCATGCACACGGAAAGGCCGGAATGCTCCGCAAGATGATAGGACGCGAACAATCCGGCGGGACCGCCGCCCACAACGATGACGTCGAACTGCATTTTCTGGGTCATAACCTGTTCTCCGGACAATATATATTGCCTTCCTGCCGCAGGGTTTTCTTCTGCCGGACACGGCGGGGAAAAGCACTGCACGCACGAAGGCTTATCCTAGCTTGCACACGAGTTTTTTGTTCTGTCAACGGATTTTTGTGCCTGCCGGACGCCGCCATACGTCTGCCGGACAACGCCGGGCGCAGCCGGATACGGTGACGGGGGGCGCGCATGGCCCGCCTGCCCCGCAGGGATGACGTGCCGCTGTTGTGCATAACGGCGTGCTGCCGCGTTTTTATGCCATCACGCCGTGCTGCGCCTCAAGCTGCCGGATGGCCGCGGCCAGACGGCGCACGGCCTCTTGCAGGGTTTCCGGGTCGTGCAGGGCGAAGTTCAGCCGCAGGTGGGCGGCGCCCTGCTCCGGGTGCAGGAAAAAGGCGGTGCCGGGAGCCACGGCCACGCCGTGGTGCAGGGCCAGCGGCGCAAGGCTGCCTGCGGTGAGCGGGGCGGGCAGGGTGCACCATGCAAAGAGCCCGCCCTGAATGGGAGCTATGCGCACCTGCGGCAGATGCTCGGCCATGGCCTGCAGCAGGGCGTTGCGGCGTTTGCGGTAGATTTGGCAGGAGCGGGCCAGATGCGCGCGGTGTCTGCCCACGGAGACAAAACGGTGCAGGGCGCGCTGGATGATGCCGGACGAGGAGAGATCGTTCAGCCGCTTGCAGCGGATGAGCAGGTCGCGCACGGGGCCTTCTGCCACAAGGTAGCCCACGCGCAGGCCCGGCATGAGCATTTTGGAGAAAGTGCCTGCGTAGAGCGTGTCGCCGGGGTGCGCCAGTGCCTTGAGGGCGGGTTGGGCGTGTCCTTCATACCGCAGTTCGCCCACGAAATCGTCCTCAAGCAGCGGGATGCCGTGCTCACGCGCCATGTGCACGAGCTGGCGGCGGCGCTGCCCGCTCATGCAGATGCCCGTGGGGTTGTGGAAATTGGGGATGGTGTAGATGAGCCGGGGAGCGTGCTCCTTCAGCAGTGCGGGCAGAAGGTCTGTGCGCATGCCCTCTTCATCCATGGGCACGGGGATGATGCGCAGCCCGCGCGAGCGGAACAGGTCCAGCCCGTCTGCGTAGCTGGGCGATTCTACCAGAACGGAGTCGCCGGGGGAGGTGAGCAACTGGCAGGCAAGGGCCAGAGCCTGCTGCGAACCGGCAGTGATGATGATGTCCTGCGGGGCGGCGGGGATGCCCTGATCCGCAAGCAGGTGCGAGATGGTACGGCGCAGGGGCGGATAGCCCGCCACCTCTTCGTATTCCCCAGCCTTCCAGCCTTCGCGCCGCAGGGTTTCGCGCAGGCTGGCGCGCAGCTGGTCCACGGGGAAGAGGCGCGGATCGCTGTTGCCGCTGTTCAGGGCGATGATATCTGCCTGCGGCGAGTGGCTGGACAGCGGGATGGCGGGCGGGGCCGAGAGGAAGCTGTGGCGGTGCAGGGCGTGGTGCTGCCATTGGGGCCACGGGTCGGAGGCAGCATCCGGAGTGCGGGCAGGGGATGCGCCGCACGGGGCATTGCCGCGGGGTAGTGAGCGGGCGGGGGTGGAGTAGGGAGGCAGCACATAGGTGCCGCTGCCCACCCGTGCCGCCACAAGGCCGGAAGCTTCCAGCTCCGCATAGGCTGTTTCTACGGTGATGCGGTTCACGCCGAGTTCGCGGGCAAGAACCCGGATGGCGGGCAGGCGGGTGTCTGCGGGCAGCGCGCCGCACTCTATGCGATGGCGGATGAAGCGGGCTATCTGCGTATACAGGGGCAGCGGGCTGGTTTTGTCTACGGGGATGCGCATGGTTCCGGAACCTTTGGCGGTATGTTCCCGGCAGCATATGGCTGCGCCGGGAAAATTGGCATGGTGAAAATAGGTATAAACCGTGCCTGTTGATGGGGTCAATGCGGCTATATGGTGTGCGGCATGTATAATGCGAAGGGTGGCACATTGGCTGAATCCTCCGCAGGTGGCATGGGCGGGGCAATAGGGTAACAGGCTGACCGGCTGACAGGTTGACAGGTTGGCAGGCTGACAGGGAGCATAAGGCATGAGGATACCGGCATTTTTTGTGACGGGTATGCAGGGCAGGGGATATATGGCCGCAGTGGGCAGTGCGGCCGTGCTGGCTTTTTCCAGTATTCTCATACGCTACATAAGCGATGCCTTTGCCCTGCCGGTGCTGGCGCTGGCCTTCTGGCGCAACGCCTTTGTCTGCGTTGTGCTGCTGCCGCTGCTGCTTGTGCTGCGGACGCCCCTTCTTGGCGGTCTGCGGGCGCACTGGCGCTTTTTTCTGTGCTACGGCTCCATGCTTGCGGTGTTCAATGTGGCGTGGACCGTGTCTGTCGTCCATAACGGGGCATCCGTGGCCACGGTTATGAACTACTGCTCCATAGCCTATATTGCCGTGTTTGCGCGGCTGCTGCTGGGGGAGCGGTGCACCATGCTCAAAAGCGCCGCATCGCTGCTGTGTTTTTGCGGGTGTGTGCTGGTGGCGGGCATGACCGACATGGAGGCGTGGCGTCTGAACGGTATGGGGGTTCTTGCCGGAGTGCTTTCCGGCCTTTTGTACGCGGCATACAGCCTGATGGGGCGCTGTGCGGCACAGCGCGGGGTGAACCCGTGGGCAACGCTGCTGTATACCTTTGGTTGCGCGGCGTGTGTGCTGTGGGGGCTGAATGCCGGATTTGCCCTGTTTGCGCCTGAGACGGGGCTGGCGTCTGCGGACCTGATGCCGCAGCGGCTGTGGGGTGGCGGCGGAATGGCGACGGCACTGCCCCTTGGCTGGATAGCCCTGCTCGCACTGGCGGTGGGGCCCACGTTGCTGGGCTATGGTCTGTACAATGTTTCGCTGTGCCATCTGCCGTCTTCGGTGGCGAATCTGGTGCTTACGCTGGAGCCTGTGCTTACCGCGCTTGTGGCATACAGGTTCTTGGGCGAGCGGTTAAGTGTCGTGCAATGGGCCGGGGGCGTGTGCATTATGGGCGGGGTGCTGGTGCTGCGGCTGGCGGTGCGCAGCGATGCGGAGGGGGAGGCGGGCAGTGCGAGGGCGTGCGCAGTACGGCACCGGGTGCGGGGAGAAAGCGGGTAGCGGGGCATTCGTCTGCCTGACCCGCACGGTATGCCCGTAACCGCCTGTTTGGCTTGACCAATGGTGAGGCTCCCTATACAGGAACTGATACGTTATGATCGGTTCCGTACAAGGGGGAGTGATGTTGTTCAACCGTTTCGGGCTGTTGCTGATAGTTCTGCTGCTGGGGTGCATGGTGCTGCCGGGGTGCGCGGTGGTGAGGAAGGTTCCCATGCCGCCGTATACGCAGACGGTGCATGAGGGGGCTGTGCCTGCGGGACCGTATGAGCCTGTTGCCTTTGACCGGGTGGTGGTTTCCGTGCGGCGGGGCGACCTTATCGGCGCGTGGTACACCGGCTTTTCAGAGGCGGGCGGGAGCCTGTGCAATCAGGAAGGCGTTTCGGAAATGACATGGGCCTCCGGTCATACCACGCTGATGGATACGGACAATCTTCTTGCCGACACATTCATCCAGACCATGCTGGAAATGGGATACGACGCGGTGGGGGATTCTTCCGTCATGTTTGACCGTGAAGCGGAAAGCGCACGGGCCACGTATCGCGTGGGGGCGCGCATAACAGGCATTACGTCCAACCTGTGCAAGGAATATTCTTCGTGGGACGGCAGTAACCTGCACCGGACCAGCGGGGAGGTGTTTCTCTCTGTGGAGTGGAGTGTCTATTCCGTCTTTGCCAAACAGGTGGTCTACAGCACGCGGACAGACGGGTATTACAAGCTGGCGAGAGGCGTGCCCAACGGAGGGGAGCTGATGTTTGCGGAAGCCTTTGCCGTAGCGGTGCAGAATCTGGCCGGGAAGAAGGATTTCAGCGAACTGCTGCACAAGAAGAGAGAGGGGGCGGCAACTCCGGAAGCAGAATAGGGCGGGCCCAATACAGGCCAAGACAGGCCAAGGCGGGCCAAGACGGACAAAGAGCGACATGGTGAGTGTGAAAAAGGCCCCGGCGGTGAAAACTGCCGGGGCCATGCTATTATATGATGCCTGCGGGGGGGGCAGGTTGTTTATGGCCGGCGGGCGGCGAGGAACTGCGAGAGAATCATGGCACCCGCCTGCGCCACGTTCAGCGAATCGAAGCCTTCCCGCATGGGGATAGCCAGCGAAACATCCATGCGTTTGCCCACGTTGGGGCGTATGCCCTTATCCTCGTTGCCGAGCACCAGAACGGCGGGGGTGTGCAGCTTGGCGGTGTACAGGTTTTCGGCATCGCCGCCCATGTAAGCTCCGTAGACGAAATAGCCCATATCCTTGGCCAGTTCCAGCGTGCGCGAAATGTTGGTGGCCTTTGCCACCGGCAGTTTGCCCAAGGCCCCTGCGGACGCCTTGGCCGCTGCCGCGCCCAGAAACGAGGCGTTGTGCTTGGGCACGATGAGGCCGCCCCCGCCTATGCCGTAGAGTGTGCGGGCAAGGGTGCCCGCGTTGCCGGGGTCCTGAATCTGATCAAGCACCAGCACCAGAGGCAGCGGTGATTCCAGTCCCATGCGCAGCACGGTCTCTTCGTCCAGAAAGCCTGCCTCGAAAATTTTGGCGATGACGCCCTGATGATTGCCCTTGAAAAGCTTGTCCAGAACGGCTTCCTGCACAAAAGTGAAGCGAATTTTTTGCTTCCGGCACAGATCGGTAATGATGGTAACGTCTTGGCCGCGTTTTTCTTTGCGAATAAGGACGGAATCCACCTGTTCGGGGTCTGTTTTCAGCCGTTCGGTGACAGGCTTGACGCCGGGGAGAAAGCCTTCGGAATTATTGTCGTTATCATGATGCATGTGCAAAATCCTGCATATTGTCTTGAAAAAGTTTACAGAATGAGTGATAGTTAGGAGAGTTGCCTTGTTTTTGCGATTAGGTTAGTGGCAGTATTCAAACGCAAGGTGCAGATACCCTCCCGTTGTTGCCGACGCAAGAGGGCTGGGCCGCAAAAACGGACAATGCATGCGAAAATACCTATCCATACAGAATACTTCCCTACGGTCCTGTGGTCTGGTGCTGATGTTCATGTTGACGTTGGTGCTTGGCGGTTGCGCCACTAAACAACCTGTTGCGGAGGGGCTTGGCGATGGTGCGCAGGGGGCTGCGTATTGTCCGCCCAACCTTGGCCGCCCGGACGTTTCCGCCGAAGACGTTGCCGCCCTTGATGAGGTGCCCGGCGACGAAGACGCCCAACTCACCTCTGACGAGCAGGAAGCCCTTAATTCCCGGCTCGACATCGACATTGAGATGGAAGACAGCGACCGTGAGGCAGTGGAAAGGTATTTCACCTATTTTACGCATCGCGGACGTGACCACTTTGTAAGATACCTTGAACGCGCCGGAATGTACATGCCCTACGCGCGTGAGGTGTTCCGCGAGAAGGGGTTGCCCGAAGAGCTGGTCTACCTCGCTATCGTGGAGAGCGGATTTAACCCCAATGCCTATTCCCGTTCCGGTGCTGCCGGTGTGTGGCAGTTCATGCCCTTTACGGGGCGCAAGTACGGACTGCGTTACGACTGGTGGATAGATGAGCGCCGCGATCCCTTTAAGTCTGTGCATTCCGCAGCGGACTACCTGAACAAGCTGTATGCTGATTTCGGAGACTGGTACCTTGCCATTGCCGCCTACAACGCGGGCGAGGGCAAGATTGGCCGCGCCATGAAGGGAACCGGAGCCGAAAGCTTTTTTGAACTGACCCAGAAGAACCACAAGCTCAGCCAGAAGCAGCAGCTGCGGCAGGAAACCAAGGACTATGTGCCCAAGTTCCTTGCCGTGGTGAAGATTATGCGCAATCTGAAGAAGCTTGGGTTTGAACCCGTGGATGAAAGTTGCCGCCTTGACCTTGCGGAGCTGAAAGTGAAGGGCGGCACGGATCTGCTGGCTCTTTCCAAGTCCGTAGGCATGGATTGGGCAACCTTTGCCACATACAACCCGGCATTTTTGCGGCAGGTGAGCCCGCCTGATTATGAGGCGTCGGTTTATCTGGCAGAAACCCAGATGGCTGCGGCGCAGAACTTTGTGCGCTCTGCCAAGTCCCGTCCTTTTGAGGGCTGGCAGGCGTACAATATCAAGTCCGGTGATACGTGGTACCGCATAAGCCGCCAGTTTAACGTGCCCATCACGGTGCTGAAGAGCGTGAACAAGAGCGCTTCTGACAATCTGCGCATAGGGCAGCAGGTGATGATTCCTGCCGGTGCCAAGGCGGCGTCTACTGCCGTGGCGGAAAAGGACACGCGCAGCAGAACGCGCTCCATCGCCCAGAAGCGCAGCAACTACGTGGTGCAGACCGGGGATACGCTCTATGCCATTTCCCGCGAGACCGGTGTGAGCCTGCAATCATTGTTGGAAGCGAACGGCCTTACCGCCGCCTCCATCCTCAAGGTGGGGCAGAAGTTGTATGTGCCGGACCAGTCTGTTTCCAAGACTGTTGCTTCACGCAGGCAGGCTGAGGAGGCAAAGCGCACCGTTGTGTACCGTGTGCAGCGCGGCGAATCCGTATGGTCCATTGCGCGCAAGTTTGGCGTATCGCACCTGGATGTGATGCGCTGGAACGAGCTTTCGGCTCAGCCCAAGCTGCAACCTGGTGATCAGCTGCGCCTGTTCGTGAACTGACGGACGGCGTATAACCCCTGTGTTTTCAAGGCTCCGAAGTGATTCGGGGCCTTTTTTCATTGTGGCGGACGGTGTTTTGAAAAAACCAGTTGACGGGTGGGTGGGATTTGCGTAGAACCCGCTTCCCTGCTTCGGAAGGGACTGCTCATTAACACGACGGGTTTTGCATCTCCTTAATATAGTTGGCAAACGATCATTGATCGGGCTGGCACGGCGGAAGGGACACCGGAAAGAAAGCTTGCGAAAACTGCTTGACGGATGCCACGAAGCCGGGTAGAAGCTGCCTCTCGCTTCGGCGGGAAGGTTTTTGCCCTGAACGGGG